>SVGW01000105.1 GCA_015056125.1 Clostridiales bacterium
CTGCATTACACAGACAGCAAGCCCTCTTGGCTGCTTGAACAATTTGAGTCAGACATATTTGTCTAACTTTTTGGGGTCACTTCACAAGCTTTCTCCTCCGGCGTTTCTTTTCGTTTTTCCGGATGCAAGGCATCCGGCTGGCGGCAGAACTGCCGCTATGCCCGTGGGTGATATCGTTCCTGAAGTTACTCCGGCATATTGCTTGCCAAAATGAATGGTGTGTCCGGAAGAAGGGTCAAGGGGCAAAGCCCCCACCGCTCCTTAGAATACTTCAAAGTTAAACAGGTGAGCAGAAGAGCTGCCGTAATCCTCGTTCTTGCGTTCACTGGAATAAGTGGTGAGGGGAATGAAGCGCACGGCCTTGGCGGTAATCCCCAGCTTTTCCTTGATAAAGCGCTGGTGATTTTCCTTTTCCTCATACACCACCTGCCACTGGCCGTCCTCGCTCTGGGCTTCAATGCGGTAATGCTTGACCAGGGTTTGGGGGAAGCCAAAGGTGGTCTGATTATGGCTGTAGGCAAAGAAGAGCACGGTGGAGGTGTTGAGGCCATCCGGATTGCCCTCGGTGCATTCCCGGTTCAGGTCGCTATCCAGCACCAGGCGGAAGCCTTCCACGTATTCGGGCTGATCGAAAGTATAGGTGATGGCCTTATTGGTTTTGCCAAAGTAGCCGTTATCCAGGCCCCAAATGCGGCGATCCAGGCCGTTAATCAGCAAGGAGCAATCGCCGTAATCGCAGGTGAGCGCAGCCTTCTTAGAAAGGGGCGCAATCTTTCTGCGCAGGCCGGGCAGGAAGCAATCGTCCTCCAGCAGGGCGTCCTGAATTTCTTCGATCTTCTGTTCGCAGGCCTGGCGAGGATTGAGGCCGTATTTCACCGCGATGGCCGCCCCGGTGCCCGCTGCCTGGCCAATTACACCGATGGTGCCCATCACGCGGGTGGTGCTGAAGGCGATATGGGATGCGCTGATATTCCGGCCGGCAAACATCAGATTATCGATATTCTTGGAATAGAGGCTGCGGAAAGGAATGGGATAGGGTTCGCTGAGGCGTCGCTTCTGGAGATGGGCGCCGCCCTTGGCATTCATATGGAAGCCGCCGGGAAGATGATTATCAATCTGCCATCCGCCATAGGCCACGGTATCATGGAAGGGGGTGCAGTTTTCCACATCGTGCTGGGTCATCACATAATCGCCCACATAGCGGCGGCTTTCCCGCTTGCCGGGCAGGAAGCCCACCCATTCCAGATCCCAGTTTTCAGCCCCGTGATCCCCGTGGTTCTTGATATGATCCCACGCGCCGAAAGCGATTTTCAGCAGTTCATCCCGCACTTCCTCGGTATCGGCGATGCTGTCCTGCATGCCGCCCAGTTCCACCCAATAGAAATTGGTATTCATGGCGTAAAGATTGTGGGGCTTATTATTCATGGCATCGTCATCCGGGAAATCATAGGCCCAGGCAGGGGGCGTATAGGAGATGGGATGATCGGTTTCCCGGCACTGGATCATCAGGCTCATGCCCATGGTATGGGGATCGGCAGATTCCAGGCCGAATTCTTCGTTATATTCTGCCTTGGCCTCCCGGCCCACCTTGTATTCAGCGCCGGTGAGGGGGGCCAGAATGCTGTCGCCGGAACAATCAGCAAAAATCTTGGCCTTCACCTGATGCCAGGTATAAGTGGTAAGCTGGAAGCCGGTAACGGAGTTGATATGGTCGTTTTCCGTTTCCGCATCGCAGCAGGCGCAGTTGAGAAGCAATTCAATATTTTCTTCAAACTTCACCTTTTCATACAGCAGCGCATCCCAGGTGGTGAAATTACGCCGGGGATTGCGGTGCATATTTTCCAGGAGAATTTCTTCCATGATGCCCGTTTCCTGCAGATCGCGCACCCGGGTGCCAGCGCCAGAAATCCACATCCTGATTTCAGAGGAGCAATTGCCTCCCAGCACCGGGCGATCCTGCATCAGAACCACCTTAGCCCCATGCCGGGCCGCAGAAATGGCGGTAAACATGCCGCCGATACCGCCGCCCACCACGCACAGGTCGGCTTCATGAACGATGGTTTTCAATTGCGTTTTCATTTTTCTTCCTCCTCAAAAATCCAGTTTTCCAGTTGCTTCATGGTGGGGGCTGCAAAGGCGGCCTTGCATTTTTCCTGCCATCTTAAGCCAAAAAGCGCCCCGGTCATGCCGTAGTCCACAGCGCCGTCTACGTCCGTTACCGGATTATCCCCCACCATCAGGGTGCGGGAAAGATCGGTTTCGCCGCTGCGCTTGAAAATATAATCAAAGTATTTGGGGCTGGGCTTCATAGCACCAATTTCATCGGCGGCAAATTTTCCGGTGAGATATTGGGAAAGCCCGGCATTTTTTACCCGGCCATTCATCACGCTGCCGATGCCATTGGAGGCGGTGTATACCTTTACGCCGCTTTTTTGCAGCCGCTCCAGCAGATGGGCCGCACCCTCCTGGGGATCATAGGCATGGGCCAATTGATCCAGAAACCAGGGAGCCACCTTTTCCGCCGGATCCTTGAAAGGATAGATTTCAAAAAGCCTTTCAAAGCGCATCACATACAGCCGTTCCCTTGTAATCTGGCCCGCATCCAGATACACCCACAATTGCTTATTAATTTCCCGGTAGGTATCCCCCACCTCATCGGTCACGTACTGGCCCTGCTGGGCATACAGCTCCCGGATAATCCGCCGCTCAGAGGTGGGCGTATCCAGCAGGCAATAGTCGATATCAAAAAAGATGGTAGAGAATTTCATCAAATACCTCCTTCAAGGGGATTATGCATGCAGTTGCTGGGCAGGTAATCCAGGCCCAGGGAAAGCATATGGTGAACCGCCGCTGTGCTGTCCGCCGCCCGAAGGCACACCTTCACCCCCGCTTCCCTGGAAAGATTGATCTTTTCCACCGGGCTGGCCAGGGGATCCGTATAATTCCAGGACATGCCCGCGTTGCCGAGGCGTGCCAGCTCGTCCAAACGATCTTCGGTGCCAAAAATCCAATGGACAAATATATCTTTGGAAATTTTCCGGGTTTCGATGAGCCTGTCCAGGGAGGCGGTGCTCATCACCACTTCCGAGTCATGAAGCCCTGCCGCGTTCACCGCCTCCATGATCTTTTTCACGTTATCCATCTTGGCCTCAATGAACGGGATGCTGCCATAATGGCGGCAGATGGCCAGGTATTCGGAAAAGAGAGGCATACGCTTTTGCTCATCCTTTAGGCAGTTTAAGCGATTTCCCGTTTTCATGCGCAGGCGGGATAATTCCTCCCAGGTCATATCCCGAATGGCTCCTTCTCCATCAAAAAGGGCGTCCACTTTGCTATCGTGGCAGCACACCAATACGCCATCCTTTGTTTCATGCACATCGGTCTCAACGGCCCATTGATGAAGGGCCCCGGCATAAGCAAACGAGGGAAGGGAATTGGCCGGCGCCAGTGGCTGAAAGCCTCGGTGGCTGATATACCGAACAAAATCTTTGCTTTGAGGGCGGCTGAATAAATCCATTTTTCTTCCTCCTGCCATCTTGCCAAATCCGCTTTTGCAAGCTATAATCAGTATATAGTTCCTAAATTCAAAATTCTAATATATATGTGATTAATATTTATGAATTTGTGACATTTCAAGGAGGACGCCCATGAAGCTGCTCACCCACTACCTCCACACCCGGCAGCAGCACGGCCCCAAGGTGATCAACTGGCGTGAAAATTCCATCAACGATTCCCTGTTCTATTCCTGCAGAAACACCCATTACAACACATCCACCTATCCCAGCCAGCTGCATTACCATGATTATTATGAATTGGTGCTCTTCGAGGAAGGGGATATCCGCTACATCTGTGAAAGCCAGTCCTACCGCCCCCGGCACGGGGATATGATCCTGATCCCGCCAAAGACGATGCACATGTCCATGCTGGATGCAGAGGAAACCCGCTATCGGCGCCACGTTTTTTACCTGTATCCCGATGCCCTGCACCCCTTGAATGCTCAGGCGCTGACGGCTTTCCTTCATCGCCCCGGGCCGCCCCAGTTTTTTACCACCCTGGACAGCGCCAGCCGGGATGCACTGTTTTCCCTGCTGCCCCGGCTGGATGATGCCCTCAAAAAGAAAGAGCAGCCGGAGGAAATGGCCCTCTCCCAGGGGCTTTTGCTGGAAATCTTTTATTTGCTCAATCAGGCCATTCTCCACCCCACCCCGCAAGAGGAGTATTTGCCTCAGAATGTGAAGGAGATCCAGGCTTATCTGGATCAAAATTTTGCCGAAATCGCCTCGGTATCCCAAGTGGCCGCTCACTTTTTTTACAGCCGGGAGTATATTTCTCGCCTCTTTCAGCAATATCTGCACACAACGGTAGGCGATTATCTCATCAAGCGCCGCATCGCTCACAGCCAATCCTTGATTGCAGCAGGCGTCCCTCTATTGGAAGCCTGCTTTCAATCGGGGTTTAAAAACGTATCCACCTTTATCCGGGCATTCCGCTCTGTTGCACGCATGACTCCTTCCCAATACCGGGCCATGCTGCGATCGGGAGAAGAATAAATCTTTCATTGCCATTTTTCCCTGCATCCGCTATAATGAATTCATCCTACAAGCGTATATGCCCATAAATAAAAGGAGGCTTATGATGATCGCCGAACGGAAGATTACCATTTCATCCCAATATGCCAAAGAAGGCGTGAATGCTACGCCCATTATCTCCCTGGCCGTGCAGCAGCTGTGCCTGGTGAAGGATGGCATGCTGGAACTGGAAAAAGGAGAATATCATCTTTATGACGAGGGGGCCTATCAGCGCTATCTGGTGGCTACCGGCTTTCAGCCAGGAGTGAAAAACATCGCCTTCCCCATCCTCAATGCTGATGGACTCACCATCGAGGGCAATGGCGCCACTTTGATCTCCCACGGGCTGATTTTGCCTTTCCTGGTGCAGTGCAGCAAAAATGTGACCATCCGAAATCTGATAAGCGACACCTTTCATTCCCCGGTATCTGAATTCTTTTTTTCGGATATTACCGAAGAAGGCTTCACCCTGAAATTTGCCAATGACCTACATTTGCCCCACCGCCTGGAAAACGGCCATGTAATCTTTGAAAACGAAGGGCTGAATATATCCAGCGAGGAAAAATTCCTTTCTCTTCATTCCATGGAGCGCCGGTGCGTGCAATTCCTTTTTGCCGGGGATACGCACTACCCCAAGGATAAGCTGGCGGCCTCTTATTTTAATACCGATGCCGTGGACGTGGCCGGGGGCATCCGCTTCCTCTACCGGAAAAATGAGCCCTCCGCGCCCTGCCAATTCAGGGAGGGAGAAAAGATCAGCATCCTCACCAGCTGCGGCCGGGTAAAATCGGTGCTATTTCTGGATCGCTCAGAAGATACATTGATTCAAAACTTCACCATCGTGCGCAGCGAAGCCATGGGCCTGGTGGCGCTGATGTGCCGCAATGTGGAATTGGATGGCTACAAGCTATTGCGCCTGCGTGGAAACCAGGTCACCTCCTCCGCCGATATGATTTTTATGATCCACTGCACCGGAAAAATCAAGGTGCACCACTGCCAACTCACCGGCAGCGAGGATGATATCATCAATGTGCACGGCATTTATTCCCTGGTGGAAGAAATAACGGAAAATCAACTGCTGGCCCGCTTTCAGCACCCCTCCCAACGCCATTTCAACCCCTATTTCCCTGGGGATGAATTGCACTTTATCGATGGACACAGCCTGGAAATCCTGGGCAAAGCCACCGTGGAAAGCAGCACGGTGGTCAACCCCGAATCGGGGTACGATGTACTGCTGAACCTAAAAAACATGGAAGGTACCTTTGCCCCCGGCTGCTACATTGAAAATCCTGCCCGGCTGCCCGACGTGGAATTTTGCCAGAATCAGCTTTCGGACTTTCCCCACGTGCGCCTGTCCGGGGCAGGAAATATCCGGATAGAGAGCAATCATCTTTTGCGGGGCACCGCCATTCTCATCAACGATCTGGTGCGCTACTGGTATGAATCCGGGCGGGTAAAGAGCGTGGTGATTCGGGATAATATTTTTGAAGACATGAAGGGCGATTGCATCAACGTAGGCGTGCCGGGATTTGATGCTGAATCCACACCGAAAATTCATGAGCATGTAATTCTGGAAAACAATGCCTTCATCCGTCCCAAACGCCTGATCATTCATGCCTCTGGCCTGCAAAAGCTGACTGTTGCGAACAACATAGTAGACGGAGCCCCCCTTGGCAGGAAGCACATGTTTATTCAGAAAGGCACTGAAATTCTATAACGAAAAGGAGCAGTTCATTGCAAGGCTTTTCGAACCGCTGACAAAGTCAATGATTTGGCAAATTAAGACTCCCCGAAGTTTTGTTTCGGGGAGCCTCAGTTTGTCGAAAAAGTATTTTCGACAAACTGCGAATGGAAGTCAGCTAAAGCAGTCTTCCATTCGATCCATCACATTTACTGCAAAAATGGCTTTCCAGCCCTGTGAAAAAGGGATGGAAA
>SVGW01000106.1 GCA_015056125.1 Clostridiales bacterium
ATAGGCTTTCCAGCCCTTTTTCACAGGGCTGGAAAGCCATTTTTGCAGTAAATGTGATGGATCGAATGGAAGACTGCTTTAGCTGACTTCCATTCGCAGTTTGTCGAAAATACTTTTTCGACAAACTAGAGCCGCAGCGAAAGCTGCGGCCTTTTTTCTTTGGCAAGGAGGACGAGGGGTTATTCGGTTCTGCGGAAGAAATAGATCAGCACGGCAATGATAATGGCAGCGATCACCGCTGCAAACACGATCAGCGCAGCCAGGGCAGCCAGAAGCGTTTCAGAAAACAGGGCGCCCAGAATCAGCCCAATGGCCAAGGCAAACAAAATCGCCAGGAAAAACAGCGCGCCGCCGGAACGAGTGCTCCAGGGCCGGCGGGTGGTGGCGTCGCATTGATACATCTTTCATGCCCTCCTTTTTGCCGTCCTCCACCATCATCTTATGCAGGATGGGGGAGAGGGTGACGCATCAGCGGATATAAAAAGAAGGGGGATGGCCTGTGATGGCCTTGAATTGGCGGCTGAAATAGAAAATATCCCGGTAGCCGGTGTGGGCTGCAGTTTCAGAAACGTTCATTTCCCCGGAAAGGAGGAAATCCTTGGCTTTGCCAATGCGCACCATGGTTACATACTGATTGGCCGTCATGCCCACCACCCGCTTAAAAAGCATGCGAAAGTGACTGGGGCTGCATCGGGCCATAGCGGCCAATTCTTCCACCGGGCAGGGCTGGGAATAATTTTCCTGGATGTACTGGCGCACCTTTTCGATTTTTTCAAAATGAGAGGAATCGGCAGAAACGGCGGTATGCAGCCGCACCAATTCATAAAGGATGCTTTCCAGAAGCGCACGGCACTTGAGCATGTAGGCGGGTCCCTTGCCGGTCCAGATATCATTGAGCTCCTGGAAGGCGGAAACCACCGCCGGAGGCACGCTGCGGCTTAAAAAGGGCAGCGCTTCCAATTGCTTTTTGGATTGATCGTTATAAGCGATTAAGTCAAATGTGACGCTGATATAGCGCCATGGCGCTTCCGGTACGCTGTATGCCCGGCGCTGGGGGCCGCCCATAAAGAAAAGGGTATCGCCTTCGCGGATGCGGGCGGGCTTTTCATCCCCGTTGTCAAAGTGATAGATGGATTCGCCGCTCAAAGCAATGCAAAGCACGCAGTGGGAGGGATGCTGGGAGGAAACCAGGCTCCAGTTAGCGTCCGGCTCCCGCTTGACCACAGTCACAATCCGGCGAACCCCGCAATCAAAATCCAGATGCGCTTGTTCGGCCATGGCCTGCTTCCCCCTTCCCGGAATTACGGGCGGATTCTCCAAATGATTTTCCGTGCCGCTTTTCTCTATCATAGCAGGATTTTTCCGGGGTATCAAGTGAAATTTGCATTTTTTAATGATTTTTTGGTTTTTTAAAATCGTCGGATTGTGCAAATATTCATTGAATCCTCCATCCCATTTTTTTTAGAATCAAGGTATAATATAAAAAACTGTGCGTATCTGTGCAGTTGAATGATTGCATACAGGAGGAAATATTATATGAAAGTCATCGCGATTACCGGTTCTACCGGCGGTATGGGCCAGAATCTGTGCACCCGGCTGGCAGAAAAGGGCGACGTGGCCCTGGCTCTGTGCTCCAATCAGGCTGAGCAATTGGATGCTCAGGTGAAGATGCTGGAAGAAACCTACAAAGTACCCGTATACGGCGCTGCTTTTGATATTTTTGAAGAAGAGCCCGTGGCCGCTTTCTTCAATGCTGTGGAAGAAAAGCTGGGCAAGGTGGATGTGCTGTTTAACCTGGCCGGCCTCTCCATCCCCACCAAGATGGAAACCGTGAAGGGCGAAGATTTCGATCTCATGTATGACGTGAACGTGAAGGGCACCCTCTTCGCTTCCAAGCATTATGCTCTGCATGCCGTGGAAAAGGGCGGCCTGATCGTGAATATCGGCTCCCAGGCGGCCCGCAAGGCCAACGGCAATGCTCCCCTGTACTGCACGGCCAAGGCGGCTGTGAATATGCTGTCCACCGCCATGCAGATTCAGCTGGCTGAAAAGGATATCCGCGTGACCACCCTGAATCCCGGCGGCGCCGATACCACCTTCTGGGGGAATCGCACCGTGGACCGCTCCAAGCTCATGAGCGCGGAAGACGTGGTGGACGTGATGCTGTTCGTGCTGGATCATCCCCGGATGATCTTCTACTCTGTGGACTTTGAATCTGCTACCCGTGTGGCCCTGATCAAGTAATAAAAAAATTTGGAAAGGGGATATTCACAATGACCAATATGGAACTGTGCAAAAAGACCTATGACCATCTGGAAGAAGTGGCGCCCCAGGTTTCCCATTACTTTGGCATTCTGGCCCTGTTTGGAGGCCTGAAGGCTGCCGAAGCTTCCGGCGATAAGGAATTCCTGCAGCGGATGGTGGATCAGCTGGCCAAGTTTCCTGATCAGATTGACCATCTCCGTCTGGGTAAGTACACCTTCAAGAGCTATACCTGCGGCGGCATTGCCCGCGCCTATGCGCTCTTCAAGGGCTACATGACCGATGACAAAACCAAGGAACTGGTTCGCTTCTATGCGGATGAACTGCTGTATGAAGCGCCCAAGGATCGCAACGGCATCGTGAAGTCTCCCTTCATCTCCCCCCGGGAAGTGATCTGGATTGACAACGCCATGGCCGTTACCCCCTTCCTGCTCTATGCCGGCCTGGCCCTGAACGAGCCCAAGTACATCGACGAAGCCGTGGCTCAGACCATCAAGATGTATGATGTGTTCCTGGATGAAGAAACCGGCCTGCTCCATCAAACCAAGGGCGAAATCGCTGCGGGCGTGATCTCCGATGACTTCTGGGGCCGCGGCAATGGCTGGGGCATCATCGCCCTCACCGAACTGGTGCATTATCTGCCCGCCGATTATCCCACCCGTTGGATGGTGGAAGAATACTTTGGCCGTCATTGCCATGCTATGCTCATGTGCCAGGATTTCCACTATGTGTGGCATCAGGAAATGAATGATTTCGATTCCTATGAAGAAGCTACCGCTACTGGCCTGGTGCTGTATGCTTTCGGCGTAGGGATCCGTCTGAACTACCTGAATCCCGCCGCGTTCCAGGAAGGCTTCGAAGAAGGCGTGCGCGCCATGACCAAGCGCTTCCTCAACGAAAAGTTTGAAATCATCAATGTGTGCCCCGGCTGCCGCACCCCCGGCAATGGCCGCGAAAAGGGCATGCACTATTCCTATGTGAACCGTCATCCCGTCACCGATGACCTCCATGGCGCCGGTCCCCTGATGCTGACCTACTCCGAAGCGATCAAAAACGGCCAGCCCTAAACTGCGTGCGAATGAATTTTCATTCGGTTTTATCACATTTACTGTAAAAATGGGGTTTCAGCACTGTTGTGTGCTGAAACCCCATTTTTACGACCGTAATTGATAAGGGAAGCGCCATGGGCTCTCCTCGGGACGGTAAAGCTGCCCCTGTGGACTGCAGTCGAAGGGCTGCGGCCATTCGACTCAACCTAAAAGCTTTTACAAAAATTTTCGGATATCAATGGCCAATTGCTCTTCCAGGTTGATCAGCCTTTTGGCGATATCCTTGGATACTTCATCGGCCGCCTCATATTGATTCAGATAGCGATTCAGGGATTTTACGCCCATGTTGCAGCCGTCGGTCATGAGATCGGCGATGGTTTTATCGGAGGCGTCCATCATCATTTTCATTTCCGTTTTCATCCAGGACATGCTCTTGGCCATGGGATTGGGGTCTTTTCCGTCGTCGCCGTATTCATCCAGCAGGGAGCGAATCTCGTCCCCCAGCTTTTCGTGCTCCTCTTTGCATACGCTGAGGCGATTTTGAAATTCCTGGGAGCGCACATTGGAAGAAACTTCGCTGATGGAGTCTACTCCCATTTTTACCCCTGCATCGCATTCCCGCAAAAGCTTCACGGTATCCTGCTCAATCATCAAAAATCATTCCTTTCCTCTTTTTAAGCAGGGTACCCAAGAAATATGATTTTTATTCGATGGAACCGGTTGTGTTTCGATATTCGGTGGGAGTTTGGCCGGTGCGCTCCTTAAAGAGCCGGGTGAAATGGGAAAGATCGGTAAAGCCGCTGGCTTTGGCCGCCTCTCTCACGGGCATTTCTTGGGTGCGCAGCATTTCCATGGCATAATTCAGGCGATAATCGGTGAGGAAGGTGTGGAGGGTGGCGCCGGTATAGGTCTTGAATACCCGATTGATATAGGTGTGGTGGAAATGAAAATGATCGGCAATATCTTCATTGCGGATATTTTCATGGAAATGATTCTGAATATATTCGATCACGCTTCGAGCCAGTTGAGCGCCTTTTTTGCTGCCGTGGGGGTTGGGATCCCGGTAGGCTCGAAGCACTTGAAGAATGATGGCCTTGAGCATGGAAGAGAGCATTTCATCGCAAAATTCTCCCTTCATGTGATATTCCACGGCCAGGGATTTGACTTTTTCCTCAAAGGAGAAGGCGCGGGAGATCACCAGCGGATGCTCCAACTCCTTCGCATTTTCAAAAAAGAGCCGGGGGGAAAAATTATCCGCCGGAAAAAGATGAGCGCTCATGGGGGAAAAGGTTTGGCGGATATGGGAATGCGCCATGGTATAATCAAAATTAATGGCGATATAGCGCATAAAATCAATTTGCCAGATATATTCTGTGGCCGCCTGAAAGAGGATCACGGTGCCAGGGCCAATGGGGAAGGAGGCGTTTTCTGCCCATAGCATGCCGGAGCCTTCCTGGATATAGATCAGTCGGCTATCCAGGGTTTTCAGTTTTTTATGGAATAATTGGCCGCTTAAATCCAGATGGCCGATCACGCCCTGGCGTACAAAGGGGTGCATGGCTTCTACGTGCATAGGACGCCCTCCTCTCTTTTTTATTATATCGGATTCAAGGATAGAAGGCAAGAAATGAAAAAAATTGTTGTGTTATGGACTTCTTCTGTTATAATAAGGAGGAAAAGAAACAGGAAAGGAATAAATGAATGAAGATTGTATTATTGGAAAGAAACAGCGTGGGAACGGATGTGGACGTATCCTGCTATGAAGCCCTGGGCGAAGTGGTGTCCTACCGAAACACGGTGACGGTGGAGGAAGTGAAGGAGCGGGTTAAGGACGCCGATGTGATCATCGCCAATAAGGCCCCCATGCGCAGGGAATCCCTGGCGGAGGCGCCCAACGTGAAGCTGATTTGCGTGTTGGCTACGGGCTATGATAACTGCGATATCGCCTATTGCCGGGAGCGGGGCATCAAGGTATGCAATGTGGTGAATTACAGCACCGCCATGGTGGCTCAGCACACTTTTGCTCTGGCTCTTTCCCTCTCTCAAAAAATGGTGCATTATGATCAGTACGTAAAGAGCGGCGCCTACAGCGCCCAGGATCGCTTCTCCAATTTTGACGTGCCTTTCCGGGAACTGGATGGGAAAACCTGGGGCATTGTGGGCATGGGTAATATTGGCAGCCGGGTAGCCAGGATCGCCGAGGCCTTTGGCTGTCGGGTTATCTATCATTCCCTCACAGGGCGGAAAAAAGACGTGCCTTATCTTCAAGTGGATAAGGATACGCTGCTGACGGAGAGCGATTTTATTTCCCTCCATTGCCCGCTGAGCGATCTTTCCAGGAATTTTATCGATGCAGAAGCCTTCAAGCGCATGAAAAACACCGCTTTTTTGATCAACGTGGCCCGGGGGCCGGTGGTGAATCAGCAAGCCCTGTATGAAGCCTTGGAAAGGGGAGAAATCGCCGGAGCGGGGCTGGATGTGCTGGAAAAGGAGCCCCTTCCTGATACCGATCCCCTTCGCAAAATTCAGGATAGCACCCGCTTGATCGTAACCCCCCATCTAGCCTGGGCCAGCGTGGAGGCCCGGGAACGCTGTGTGCAGGTGGTGCATGATAATATTGCTGCCTTTATCAAGGGCGAGGCGCAGAATGTGGTGAACTGAGCCTGACGGAGCAGGGGCCTGCGCGGCCTCCGTACCCCGCGCACGGAGCAGGGGGCTCCTCGCCCCCTGTACCCCTCGCCAGAGGAGATCCTCCTCTGGACTCCGGTATGCGACCAAGGCATGCTATGAAAGCTGCGTTTTTGCGCAAGCAACTTTGGGAACGAAGCCGTGATTTACACGGGCACAATCAAAATGAGAAAACGCCGGGAGAGAAAGCAAGCTTTCTCCTCCGGCGTTTCAGTTTGTCGAAAAAGTATTTTCGACAAACTGCGAATGGAAGTCAGCTAAAGCAGTCTTCCATTCGATCCATCACATTTACTGCAAAAATGGCTTTCCAGCCCTGTGAAAAAGGGATGGAAAGC
>SVGW01000001.1 GCA_015056125.1 Clostridiales bacterium
ATCGCTGTGAGCACAAAGGATTTATATCGTGGGATGATGCAACAAAACAATCCACCTTACCTCTTACGTAATCAGTAGATAAAAAATACCGCGGGCACAATAAAACTGTGTGCTGGTGGTATTTCGTTATGAATGTCTGAGTCTATCAACCATCTTTTGTGTTGCGATCAGTTGCCGGTAAGAAATGTGTAAACACCCTTGACAAAACAACGCGAACGGAAAGAGGGGGGGTTGCTTGTTAGCTGATCCATTGTGTTTTTCCTGTATTTTGCAGTTTTCCCTCTTGCACATGCTGGAATACATGGTATAATGTATACACAAATACAGAAATCCAGGAGGTTTTCCCTTATGAAGAAGCGTATTCTTGCTCTGGCCATGGCTTTGATCCTGTTGGTGGGTATTACCGCTACGGCGTCCGCCGCTACTTTCATTTCCATTGCTACCGGCGGTACTTCCGGCACCTACTATCCTCTGGGCGGCGATATCGCCAATCTCTTTAACACCGTGATCAAGGACGTGAAGGCTTCTGCCCAGGCCACCGGCGGCTCTGCCGATAACCTGCGGCTCATGCAGGCTGGGGATGCCGAAATGGGCACCGTGCAAAACGACGTGGCCATCTTCGCCTACACCGGCACCGATTCCTTTGAAAATGAGCAGATCACCGGTTTCAGCGTGGTTTCCTCCCTCTATGCCGAATATGTGCAGATCGTGGTGCGCGCCGATTCCGATATCCAGTGCATCTCCGATCTCAAAGGCAAGGTGGTCTCTATTGGTGCTGCCGGCTCCGGCGTGTATACCAATGCGATGCATGTGCTGGAAGCTGCGGGCCTTACCGTGGATGATATCGATGCTCAGTATCTCAGCTTCGCCGAATCCGGCGATGGCCTGAAGAATAAGCAGATCGATGCGGCCTTCATTTGCGCCGGTATCCCCAATGCCGCTATCACCGAATTGGCCAGCACCACCGGCGTGCGCCTGGTGCCCCTCTCCGATGAGGAAGTGAATAAGCTGATCACTGCCCATCCCACCTATGCTAATCTGAAACTGCCCGCCGATGTATACGGCTTGGATGCCGATGTGAACAGCATCGCCATTACCGCGCTGCTTGTGTGCACCGATACTCTGGATGATGATCTGGTGTATGAAATGACCAAGGCGCTCTTTGAGCAGGAAGGCATCCTCACCCATGCCAAGGCTGCCGAAATCACCCTGGATACCGCCTTTGCCGGCGTGGGCGAACTGCCCTTCCATCCCGGCGCTGTGCGCTACTATCAGGAAGTGAATCTGATGGATGCCGACGGCAATATCATCAAGTAAAATTTCCGTCAAACAATCCAATTTGTGCAGGGCGGCCATCACCGCCTTGCATTTTTCTCTGAAAAAGAGATCAATCGGGAGGAGGAATCTCCGTGCAGGAAAATCCCCAGAATATGGCGGCTACGGAGGCTGAGGTTCAGGCGGTTATGGAAAAGTATGACCGGGAATCCGTCACCCGCCATCATAAGAAATGGGCCAAGTGGCTGGTATTTGCCGTGTGCATTATTTTTTGCCTGGTGCAGCTCTACAGCGCGTTTACCGGGCGCGTAGCGGCCACCCAGCTTCGCCCCTTGCATCTTGGCTTTGTAATGAGCCTGGTGTATTTAATCTACCCCGTTACGAAAAAATCCCCCCGGGATAAGCTGCCTATCTATGATTTGATTCTGGCGGCGTTGGCCATGGGCGTGTGCCTCTATATCGCTTTGCAGCATGTGGAATTGGCCAAGCGCATCAACAGAAACACCGATCTGGATATTTATGTGGGCGCGCTGCTGATTATTTTGCTCTTTGAATGCTGCCGCCGGGTGGTGGGCCTGCCCATTATGGTGGTGGCCGTGGTGTTTATGCTCTATGCCTACTTTGGCCAGTATATGCCCGGGGATCTGATGCACAGGGGCTTCTCTGTGCGCCGGATCATCACCCAGTTGGTGTATACCACCGAGGGCATTATGGGCACGCCCCTTGGCGCTTCTTCCACCTTTATTTTCCTCTTTGTGCTCTTTGGCGCGTTTCTGGAGCGCACGGAGGTGGGCAATTTCTTTATTGATTTTGCCAATGCCATCGCCGGCCATAAGCGGGGCGGCCCGGCCAAGGTGGCTGTGCTGGCCAGTGCGCTGGAGGGCACGGTATCCGGCAGTTCCGTGGCTAATACCGTGGGCTCCGGCTCTTTCACCATCCCCATGATGAAGCGCTTGGGCTACCGCAAGGAATTTGCCGCGGCCGTGGAAGCCACGGCTTCCACCGGCGGCCAGATTATGCCCCCTGTCATGGGTGCAGCGGCCTTCCTCATGGCCGAATCCGTGGGCGTTCCCTATATGGAAGTGGTCAAGGCTGCCCTGATCCCTGCCGCCCTCTATTTCGTAGGCATCTATATCATTATTGAACTGGAAGCCCGGAAATACGGCCTGGTTGGCATGGATAAAGCCACCCTGCCTAAGTTCCTGCCCCTGGTAAAGAAAAAGGGCTATCTGATTCTGCCGCTGATTGTGATCATTGTCTTTTTGTCCATTGGCTATACACCCATTTTCTCTGCCTTGGTTGGCATTGCCTCCTGTGTGCTGTGCGATATCATCCGCCATGTGATCATCGGCGTGGTGGGCGCAATGGAAGCCCGCAAGGAGCGGAAGGAAAAGATTTCCGCCGCCAGGATTGCCGGGGATGTGGCCGTGCATACGGCGGAAGATGTGATCTTCTCCATGGATAAAGGAGCCCGGAATGTGCTGGGCGTGGCGGTGGCCTGTGGCATGGCGGGCATCATCGTGGGCATGATCACCTTAACCGGTATTGGCCTCACTTTGGGCAACAGCCTCACCGCCCTGGCTGGCGGCAACCAGTATTTGACCCTCCTGTTCACTATGCTGGCCTCCATCATTCTGGGCATGGGCGTGCCCACCACGGCCAATTACCTGATCACCTCCACCATCATGGCGGGCACGGTGATGAAGGTGGTGGGTTGCGATATGCTGGCGGCGCACATGTTTGTGTTCTACTTTGGCATCATTGCGGATATTACGCCGCCTGTAGCTTTGGCGGCCATGGCGGGGGCGGCCATCGCCAAGAGCGATCCTTTCCGCACCGGGCTCAATGCGGTGAAATTGGCTATTGCCGCTTTCATCGTGCCCTACATCTTTGTATTCAATAATAAGATGCTCTTTATCGGCGCCCAGTGGTATGATATTTTGCAGATCGGCGTCACTTCCATTATCGGCATGATCGGCGTGGCCGCTGCCCTGGAAGGGTATATGACCCGGCATGCCCATCTGCTCCAGCGGATTTTGTTCCTGGCGGGCGGTTTGCTGCTTATCGAGCCCGGACTGATGACGGATATCGTGGGCATTGTGATCATCGCCGTTGCCTTCCTCTGGCAGGCCTTGGAAAACAAGCGCCTGGGCGGCAAGATGGTGCCCTCCGTTGGGTATTATAAGGATATGAGCGCGGGCAAACGCATCGGCTTTGTGCTGGCGGAATCCTTTGTGATGCTGGGACGGCTGGTGAAAGGAAAAGAGAAAAAGGCATAAAAATTCGATGGCCTCTTGCTTTGTGCAGGAGGCCATTTATTTGATATTTGAATGAATTTTGTGCTTTCCAGGATGGGAAGGTTGAAATTATCTTGAGAATATCGTATACTAAATGCAATAAAAAAGGATACAGAAAGGGAGATTCATGCAATGAAGAGAACCATCTTTTTGCAGGATGAAAGCGCCGTATGGCTCAAGGGCAATCTGCACAGCCACAGCACCTTTTCCGATGGCGCTCTGACCCCGGAGCAAATGAAGGAAGCCTATAAGCACCACGGTTACGATTTTCTGGCCGTCACCGATCACGACGTGTATGCCGATACCCGCAGCCTCAGCGATGATACATTCACTATGATCCAGGGCTTTGAGCTTTGGGGCAATAATTTCACCAATGATAAAGATATCCACGTGCATTTTTTGTGGGACGATGCCATGGAAGGCATTTCTCACGGACAGGTGCTGCATCTTCCCGAGCGCACGGGCAAGTGCTGCCAGGAATTTTCCTATGCCATGCGGGAAAAGGGTGCCTACGTGATGCTCAATCACCCCCATTGGTCCATGCTCACCAGCCCCGAAGTGCTCGATGAAAACCCCTACCACGCCGTGGAAATCATCAACTACGGCACCGAATGGCTGGAAAACACCGGCGATAGCTCCGTGTTTTGGACCGAAATGCTCTATCGCGGCTGCAGGCTCTGGGGCGGCGGCGGCGATGATAACCACAATCATATTGAATTGGATTCCATGTACAGCGATTCCTTTGGCGGCTTCACCGTGGTGAAGGCCCGGAACCGTTCTCCCAAAGCCATTTTGGAAGCGCTGAAAAGCGGCAGCTTCTACACCTCCACCGGCCCCTCCATTTATGATTTCTATGTGGAGGATGATGAAATTCACGTGCTCTGCTCTCCCTGCGAGCGCATCTATGTGTGCGGCGAGCACCGGGCCCATCAGCGCAAGATTGGCCGCCATGTGACCGAATTTGTGACCAAGCTCAAGGGCAAGGAGCATATGGTGCGCTGCGAATGCATGGATGCCGCCGGCCGTTCCGCTTACAGCAATCCCATCTTCCTGGATTGATAGGAGGCACCATGATCCGCAAGATTACGAAGAATCAGCCCCTGAAGATTTTGGGCTTCACAGATACCCATCTGGACCATAACGAGGGCTGCTATCATTTGACCATGAAGCTGATTAGGGAAACCGTGGAAATGGAAAAGCCCGATCTGGTGGTGTTCGTGGGGGATAATGTGACCTCCGGGGATAACCGGGGAAGGGCGGAGGAACTGGCCCATACCATGACCCAGCTCAAAACCCCCTGGGCGCCCGTGCTGGGCAATCATGAGGGGGACAACCCCTATTCCGTCACCCGCAGCGAGATGCTGGAAATTTTCCGCACTTCACCCTATTGCCTGGTGCCGGCAGAAAAGCCTGTTCTGCCGGACGGCACCCCGGTGTATGGCGAACCCAACTATGCCGTTTCTCTCTATAATGAAGAGGGCAAGGTATGCCACAAGCTGTTTTTCCTGGAAAGCGGCACCGATATGGCGGCGGGGGATATTCTCAAATATGGTCCCACCGGCCAGGCGGAGGATCGGGATGACTATATCAAGCCTTCCCAAATCCAATGGTATCGTCAGGAAGTGCGCAAGGATGATTGTCCCTCCATGGTGTTTTGCCATATTCCGCTGCCCGAATTTCTTCCTGCCTGGGAAGAAGGAAAAGTGCTTTCCGGCAAAAAGCGGGAGGGCGTGTGCCGCCCCCGGCATAACAGCGGCATGTTTGATGCCATGAAGGAGGAAGGGAAAACGATCGCCTTCATTGCGGGGCACGATCATATCAACGATTATCGTGTCATGTATCAGGGCATTCAATTGCTTTACAACCGCATGAGCGGCCTTTCCTCCTACAATGTGATCAGCAAGAAGCTGGAAAATAAGCTGCTTCAGGGTGCCACGGTGTATACCATCAATGCAGAAGGCCAGGTCAGCTTCGGCGATGTGATCTGGGAGGATACCTTCCCCCAGTATCATGATGATATATAT
This sequence comes from Clostridiales bacterium, assembly GCA_015056125.1. GTDB lineage: Bacteria > Bacillota > Clostridia > Christensenellales > Aristaeellaceae > RUG563. Next base: position 5,597 of record SVGW01000001.1, read on the forward strand.
GCCGTGATCAGGAAATAAAGAGGGGACGATGAGGGGCGCTGCCCCTTACCCCGCAAGGGGCATTGCCCCTTGACCCTTCCTCCGGATATTGCTTGACTGTATCTGCAATCAGCGTGCCGGTGGAACGCCAAGCAACGAATATCGCCCACGGGCACGGCGGCATTTTATGCCGCCAACCGGATGCTTTGCATCCGGGAAAACGAGAAAAAATGCCGGTTGGAGAAAGCTTGCTTTCTCTCCCGGCATTTTCTCGTTTTAATTGTGCCCGTGAAATTGCTATTCCATTTCTTCAAGTTTCTTGCGGAAAAACCAAGGCTTTTTAAGTTTGCTTTGTCGCATACTGGAGTCCAGAGGAGGATCTCCTCTGGCGAGGGGTACAGGGGGCGAGAAGCCCCCTGCCTGGAAGCACTTACCCGCCATAGCTCCCCAGCAAGGCGCGGAGGGCGTCCATTTTTTCTTTATCCGGGGTGGGCAGATGGGCAAAGGGAAAGGGAATACCCATGGAATCATACTTGGTCTGGCAGATTTTTTTGAAGGGCAGAAGCTCAATTTTGTCCACGCAAGGGTGAGTCTTGGCAATGCAAAGAAGTGCGAGAATGTTTTCTTCTGTATCGTTCAGGGTAGGGATGATCACTTGGCGCAATGTGACGGGGATGCTCTGGGCGTTCAGGTAGGAAAGAAAGCGCAAGGGGTTTTCCATTTCGCATCCGGCATGGAGCCGGTAAAGGGCATCCTGGGTGTATTTGATATCCAGCAGCACCCGGTCAGTATTCTGAAGAAGGGCCGCGCAGCTTTCTGGGGCAAAGCAGCCGGAAGTATCCAGGCAGGTATGGATATTTTCTTCCTTGCACAGGCGAAAAATTTCCGCTGCAAATTCTTTTTGCATCAGCGGCTCTCCGCCGGATAGCGTAACGCCGCCCTCCTTGCCAAAGTAGGCGCGGCAGCGAAGGGCTTTTTGCAAAATTTCCGGAGCCGAATACTCCGTTCCACCGTTTGGATCCCAAGTGTCAGGATTGTGGCAGCAGCCGCAGCGCAGGGGGCAGCCCTGGAAAAAGGCCACGAATCGCACCCCCGGGCCATCCAAAGTGCCCAGGCTTTGAAAGGAATGGATGCGTCCCGTCATACGGCTTCGTGGAAGGTGCGGCTGATCACTTCCCGCTGCTGCTCCCGGGAAAGCTTGTGGAAATTCACCGCATAGCCGGATACCCGGATGGTGAGATTGGGGAAAGCTTCGGGATTTTCATAGGCCTGCATCAGGGTTTCCCGATTGAGCACGTTCACGTTGATATGGTGGGCCATCTGGGCAAAATAGCCGTCCAGAATGGATACCAGATTTTGGGTACGCTCTTCTTTGTTGCGGCCCAGAGCATCCGGGGTGATGGAAAAAGTGTTGGAAATGCCGTCCCGGCAATCGTCATAGCTGATTTTTGCCACGGAATTTAAGGACGCCAAAGCGCCGTTTTCTTCCCGGTTGTGCATGGGATTGGCGCCGGGAGCAAAGGGCTCGGCATTTTTGCGGCCATCGGGGGTAGCGCCGGTATTTTTGCCATACATCACATTGGACGTGATGGTGAGCACGGAAAGGGTGTGGATGGCGCCGCGGTAAGCGGGGGTTTTGCGAAGGTGGGTAATCATATCATGGGCCAGGTTCTTAGCGATCAGGTCCACCCGGTCGTCATCGTTGCCAAATTTGGGGAAAGCGCCTTCGGTGGAAAAGTCCACAATGAAGCCTTCGCTATTGCGGATGGGGTGTACGGCGGCGTATTTGATGGCGCTGAGGGAATCGGCCACCACTGAAAGCCCTGCAATGCCAAAGGCCATGAACCGCTCCACGCTGGTATCGTGAAGCGCCATCTGGGTTTTTTCGTAGGCGTATTTATCGTGCATGTAGTGGATCACGTTCATGGTGTTCACATACAGGTGGCTGAGCCAATCCATATACGTTTCCATCCGTGCCATCACCTGATCATAATCCAGGGTATCGCCCTGCAGGGGCTCCATCTGAGGGCCGATGGCCATGCTGCTGGAGGTGTCGTAGCCACCGTTGATGGCAATGAGCAGGAGCTTTGCCAGATTGCACCGGGCGCCGAAAAACTGCATCTGCTTGCCCACCTTCATGGCGGATACGCAGCAGGCGATGGCGTAATCATCCCCATAGATGGGGCGCATCAGATCATCGTTTTCATACTGGATGGAATCGGTGTCGATAGACACCTTGGCGCAGTATTTTTTGAAGTTTTCAGGGAGGGAATGGGCCCAAAGCACTGTGAGATTGGGCTCGGGGGAGGAGCCCAGGGTGTAGAGGGTGTTGAGCATACGGTAGCTGTTTTTGGTCACCAGCGTGCGCCCATCCTCGCCCATGCCGCCCACGGCTTCGGTGATCCACATGGGATCGCCGCCGAAAAGCTCGTTATATTCGGGGGTGCGCAGGTGGCGGGCCATGCGCAGCTTAATTACAAAATCATCCATCAATTCCTGGGCGCCTTCTTCGGTGAGGATGCCCATGGCGATATCTCGCTCAATATAGATATCAAAGAAGGTGCTCACCCGTCCCAAAGACATGGCGGCGCCGTTTTGCTCCTTGATGGCGCCAAGATACGCAAAATACGTCCACTGGATGGCTTCCCGGGCATTGGCGGCGGGTCGGCTGATATCAAAGCCATACATAGCCGCCATTTCCTTCATATAGCCCAGGAAGGCGATCTGCTGATAAAGCTCCTCATCCTGGCGGATCTGCTCGGTATCAAAGGCGGCGTCCGCCAGCTTAGCCTTATCCTTTTTCTTTTCGGCAATGAGCCTGTCCACCCCATAGAGGGCCACCCGGCGATAATCGCCAATGATGCGGCCCCGGCCATAGGCATCGGGAAGCCCGGTGATTACGTGGCATTTGCGGGCCTTGCGCATTTCATCGGTGTAGGCGCGAAATACGCCGTCGTTATGGGTGGTGCGGAAGCGGAATTCTTCTTCCACCTTGGCGCTGAGCTTGTAGCCATAGGCCTCGCAGGCCTGCTTCACCATGCGCATGCCCCCAAAGGGGTTCACCCCGCGCTTTAGGGGGCGATTGGTCTGCAAGCCTACGATAATTTCGTTTTCCTTATCGATATAGCCGGGAGAATAGCTGGTAAGGGAGGATACGGTGGCCGTATCAATATCCAATACGCCGCCAAACTGGCGCTCCAGGGTGAACAGGCTTTGCACCTTCTTCATCAGCCCCTGGGTGCGCAGCGTGGGCCCGGAAAGAAAGGATTCGTTCCCTAAGTATTCCTTGTAATTGCGCTGAATGAAATCGCGCACGTTGATTTCGTTTTGCCAATCGCCGCCGGTGAAACCGTGCCAGTTTTGATGTTCCATGGTGATTCCTCCTGTTTGGCTGAATTGCCCAAAAGAAAAAGGACAATTCAACTTTGCATAAAAATCGAATTGCCCAGACGGTCGGCTCTCATAGCTTCCACACTCCCCCGCGGTCATCCGCGAAATCCGTCAGTCATGTGAACGCATATTTATTGTAGCAAAGTATTTGGGCTTTGGCAAGCCTTTTTACCATAATTTTTGCAGGGAAGAGAATGATTCTTCCAGGCTTTTGATCGGGATTTTCATAAGGATGGCTCCTTTTTTTCCGCTGGTGCAGGAAATATACAGATGATTGTGATATTCCATAGCGCAGGGGTAGGACCATTCCGGCAAAAGCCCCGTTTCCTGATTTTTTCCATCCAGCAGCCGGTAGTGGCGCAGAATGCGGCTGTGATCCGGGGAAAGAATGGCCAATGCAAGCAGCTCTCTTCCTTCGCTTTGCTCCATTCGGTCGTTTTCTGCGCTGAAAATCAGATAATCCAGCCCGTTTTTCAGCACGCCGCCAAAGAGCTTGCTGCCAATAGCGGGCAGATTCGTTTTGCAGCCAGGAGACCAGGTGTTTCCGTAATCCTCGCTGGTAAAGCGCAGAGGACGCCAGTTTTCCCCTTCCTGAAAGGTTTGTCCTCGCACAAAAGCGGTGATCCGGCTGCCCTTTACGATCACGGCAGTTTCGGGAAATTCCAGGGGAAATTCGCCCTGCAGCCAGGGCCCGGGCAGAGGAATGGGCCGGAAGGGGGAAAGCAGGCTTTTTCCTTCACTGATCGCCACCATGGGAATTTCAGGATGCACGCAGCCCTTTCCGCTCATGCGCCCAGCCATGAGGAAATGGCCGTTTACCAGGGGATAGGCAGGGGTATTGAACAGCAGGGGTTCCTTCCGAAGGGCGATGCTCTCCCAGCCGGTGTGGGTATGCTTCAAAATCTCATAGCCAATGCATTCGTCCCATCCGCTCATGCGGGTCACAAAGGCGTATAAGTTTTTTGAATCGGCGCCAAAGCTCACCGGCACATAATGAAGATTTTGATCTGCGGAGGAAGCGATTGTTTCCATTTCGCCCCAGGTATTTCCTTCATTTTCGCTCCATCTGGCGCGGATTCTGGTATCGCCGCAGATTTCCCCCTCCGTGCAATTATACCAGCCCAGGATCATGCGCCCCTGATGCTGAAAAAGGGCGGTATCGTGCAAAAAGGGATAGGCGGCATCCTTGGGATAAAGGCTCTGATAAGAAATGCCTTGGGGAAACGGTGCCGAAAGAAAAGGAAGCGCTTCCTGGGAAATTGGACGGTTCAAATGCCATCATTCCTTTAAAATCAATGGAATATCTTTCTTCCAGTATATCATTGCAGAGCGAAAAGTCAAGGTCGTTAGGGTAAATGCCAATTGCCCAATAAGCAATATATGGCTAAGATTTATGCACTTTCGGAATGAAAAGAAGATAGATTATATTTGCGTTTCAGCGGAATATGGCTTATAATGAAATAAAAGAACGGAGGGGTGCATATGAATCGAAATGCGGATGTGGAATATATTTTTTCGGAAGCTGCTGCAGAGGCGGGCGGCTGGGCAGTGGTGCTGCCGATCCTGATCTTTGGATTGGCAGGGCTCTATCTGGTGGCCTGGTGCAAAATGTTTAAAAAAGCCAATCTCCCTTGGGAAAGGCTATTCGTTCCCTTTTACGGTGCTTATTGGACGTATAAGGTGGCGGATTGCGCCTGGATATTCTGGGTGCAGATGGCTGCGGGCTTTGTGCCCAATCTGCTTCTGGCCTCTGTGGATGGCAACGGCACTATTGCCGGGGTGCTTGGCGCGGTGATTTTGCTGGGCGCTATGACGATGGGGATTATTTACAGCGTCAAATTGGCCAAGGCCTATGGAAAAGGGGGCGGCTTTGCCATAGGACTGTTTTTCCTGCATCCCATTTTTGTTATGATTTTGGGCTATGGCAGCGCAGAATACGGCACCGGCTGGTCGGTGAAAGAAGGGTATCAGGAATTGCCAGAAAGCTGGCGGTGTGAAAAATGCGGATGCATCAATTTTAATAATCGGGCAGATTGCCGGGAATGCGGCGCAAACAGGGAATGAAACAAAGGAGAAGTAAGATGCAGCAAAGAGAAATCAAGACGCTTTTCGCTTTTTTTGAAAACGAACTTACCAATCAAATCCTGTCCTTTTGGATGCCCCGGTGCGAGGATCAGGAATACGGAGGCTTTTTGAATTGCTTTGATAATAAGGGAGAAAAGCTGGTATCCCATGATAAATATACCTGGAGCCAGGGGCGATTCGTGTGGATGTTTTCCCGACTGGCGCAAATAAAGGCCCCCATCTTTTCCAAGGCGCAGCGGGCGGAATTTTTGCGTTTGGCTGGGCAGGGCGCCGATTTTCTGACGGAGCACTGCTTGATGGGCGAGGACGACTGGCGCTGTGTGTTTCTCATGAATCGGGATGGCAGCCCGAAAAAAGTGGATGGCTGGGATGAACTGGATATGAGCATTTATGCCGATTGCTTTGCGGTGATCGGCTTGGCCGCTTATTCCCGGGCTAGCGATAATCCAGAAAAATACGCTTTTGCCAAGCGGCTCCATGCTTCTTGCGTGGAAAGAATTGAAAATAATACGTTCAATACCTTGCCTTATCCTCTTTCGCCCCAGTACCGCGCCCATGGCATCCCCATGATCATGTCCAATACCACCATGGAATTATACCGGGCGGCCAAGGAAATGGATCAGGATTATTGCGATACCCTGCAAAAACTGGTGAAAGGGTATACGGAAGATATTCTGGATCATTTTGTGGATGAAAACGATGTGATGCATGAAGTGATCGAAAGCGGCAGCAACGCATTCTTCCCTCAGATTCTGGGTCAGCATATGAATCCCGGCCACACCATTGAAGACGCTTGGTTTATGCTGGAAGCAGCGGAGCTGTGTCAAGCGCCCCAGTGGGAAGAAAAGATTTATGCAGTGACAAAAAAGGCCTTTGAAAATGGATGGGATCAGGAATTGGGCGGCCTGATGCATTTTTGCGGGGTAAATGGCGGCCAACCCATGGGAGATGACGCCGGGGTGGAAACGGAAACCATGACCCGCCAGCTGGACGATTGGGGCAGCAAGCTGTGGTGGGTGCATTCGGAAGCGCTTTATAGCTCTTTGCTTTGCTATTTTAAGAGCGGCGATTCTTTATTTAAGGATTGGTTTGAGCGCACCTTTGATTATGTGTTTTCTACCTTCCCGGGGAAAGATCCCGAAATCCGGGAGTGGATTCAGATCCGCACCCGGGAGGGAGCGCCCCTGGAAAAGGTGGTGGCCTTGCCGGTGAAGGATCCCTTCCACATCACCCGCAATCTGCTTTTGATTCTGGAATTGCTTTACAGAGAGATGCAAAAGGAACGATGAGGGGCTTTGCCCCTTCACCCCGCCAGGGACGCTCGTCCCTGGACCCATCCTCCGGATGTTGCTTACGCCAACTGCAAACAGCGTGCCGGCGCCGCTTGGATACGATGATCGCCCAAGGGCATGGCGGCTATGGCCGCCAGCCGGAGCTCCCTGCTTTGGTACATTATCGCTTCAATACCTTGGCGGCCCGCACCCCGGTGGCTTTTCCGTTTTCCAGGGCAATCTGGCCGCCCACAATCACGTAATGCAGCCCTTCGTTTGGGAGAGAGAAGTGGACAAAATCGGCCTTATCTGAAATTTTTTCGGGATCGAAAATACAAAGGTCGGCGTCGGCGCCCACTTTGATTTCGCCCTTCCCCCGAAGTCCATACACATGGGCGGGCAGCGACGTCATTTTGCGGATCATTTCAGGGAGCGTCACCGCGCCCCGTTCCCGCACATATTGGGCAATGGCTCGGGGAAAGCTGGCACGGAGCCTGGGATGATAATGGCTGCTGCTGCCGGCGGAGGCAGAATCGGTGCAGAGCATGGCCCGGGGATGGCGGATCACGGTTTCCACGTCTTCTTCACACATCATAAAGAAGCAGGCGCTCACTTGATTATCGGTTTCCCGGATCAATTGCAGGGCGGTTTCCATCCGGTCCGTATCTCCCCGCAGATCGGCAATCTCATTGAGGGTGAGCCCCTCGTATTCCGGATGGCCGGGGCAGAGGCTGATCATGGTCCAGCTCAGGTCGTTATTGTAGGTTTCTCGGCCCCAGGCTTTGATGCGCTGGCAGATATCAGGATCCTTGAGCATATCCAGTACACTGGTAACCCCCGCCGGATGAAACTGATGCGGCACATACCGGGCGGAAAGAATGGTGCTGGAGGCAACGTAGGGATACACGTCCAGATAGATATCAGCGCCCTGGGCATTTTCTTCATCGATCAGGGCCAGGGTATCCTTCACCTTGCCCCAGTTCCAGGGCATGCAGGCCTTGTGATGGGAAAATACGGCCCGGCAGCCGGAGGCACGGATAATCTGAATAAATTCCCTGACGGAATCCATAAGCCCATCGGCTTCGTTGCGGATGTGGGAGGCAAGCAGGCCCTTGTATTCTCCCACCACCTTAGCCAGGGCGATCACTTCTTCCGTATCAGCATAGCAGCCGGGCACATATAAAAGCCCAAGGGACATGCCGATGGCGCCGCTTTCCATGGCGTCCCGCAGCAATGCCTTCATTTTTTCCAGTTCATCCGGGGTGGGCGCACGGTTTTCCGTGCCAAGCACGGCCTTGCGCAAAGCATTAAAGCCCACCAGCACGGCGGCGCTGGAGCCCTGGGGCGTTGCGGCGGCCTTTTCTAGGTATTCGCTCATGGGATGAATCAGGCCCTTTTCATCCACATAAGGAGCAACCGAGGAGCCACACTGCCCCACGATGGATACCGTGATTCCTTGCTCGGTTTTTTCCTTCTGTTCGGGATAGGTGAAAATGGTGCGGTCGGAATGGCTGTGGGAATCAATCCAGCCAGGGGATACACAGAGGCCGGCTGCATTGATTGTTTGATGGGCCTCTTCTTTGATAGTCTCGATTTTGGCAATTTTTCCATTTTTAATGGCAAGATCTGCCTCATACGCATCCTTGCCCGTTCCATCCAGAATTTGCGCATTTTGAATAATCAAATCGTACATAAAGCTATCGCTCCTTTACAGGAAGTATTATATCATTTTTCCTGGAAGCGCGCAATCGATAACGATGCACGGAATGAAAAATGGCCTGCTGACAATTGAGACGTGCGTTAAGACATTTGGAGCATAAATTGTTGATGCGCTTCCCTGCGTATGCTATACTGCAGAAAAAAGGAGGGGGATGGATGTGGGCGTGAGCCGTGAACCGTTTAATCACAAAAGAGCCAGCCGAACCATGGATGAACCTTCAAATATCTGGGACAAGCTGCAGGCTGATGAGACCAGATGGACTCCCCGTGCCAGAAGAAGGGAACACATTGACGGCGCCTATCTATTCGTATGGCTGGCGGTAGCGGCGGTATTTCTGGGCGCCGCCTGGCTGATTTGCCGCTGATCCAAACAGAAAAAACGCTCCCTATCACAGCTGCTGTCCGGCTGGAAGGAGCGTTTTTTTGGTTTTTTCCAAAGGAACGGTTGCTCCTTTGATTCTATAATCGATACATGGCATTTTCCCACTGCGCAGCAGGGTTGGTTGGGTATACACTTGACGCGGGAATCACAGTTTGGTATACTATTTATAATTACTGTGCAAAAGAAACATCTTCGGATAGATAGGGGACGATCGGGTGTGATTTTTGAAAAAAGAAATAGTCGGGAGCGATCCCGGAATCGTTGGCTTTTGCTGTTTTATGACAGTGTGGTGATGCTGTTGGTGTGGCTGGCGGTGTATATGTGGATTCCTTCCGGCACAGCCAATATGGGCTGGCTGCAGGGCGGGCTGAATTTTGCAGTGGCATACGGGGCATTCCTGGCATTCCGTCTGCTTTTTCGTGTATACCGGCAGATTTGGCGCGCTGCATCGCTGCTCACCTTTATTCGGGAATTGGCGGCAGGGGCGGCTGCGGGCGCTGTTTATGCGCTGGTGAGTATGCTTGCAGCTGTTCCGTTGGGTAGGGCGCTGGCCTTTGTGCTGGCGTATGTAGCCTGCTGCATTCTGATTCGCATCTTATACTATGGCCTTTATCGGCTGATGAAGCTGGAGGGCGGTTTCTTTCAGGCGCTCAAACGGATTTTTGTGGTTTTAACGCTGGTGGATACGGAGGCTCCTAAAGAGGGCGGCGCCCTTTTGCGGGTGGCACTGGAACCCTGCGGAAGCGGAACCCAGCCCATCAATCATGTGCAGCGTGTGGTAGAGCAGTTTGCTATTCGGGGCATGATTCGGAATATTACCCAGATCAAGAAAGGCTACATTAACCAGACCTACCATATTGAAACCGTGTCCGAAACGGGGCATACCCATCATTACACCCTTCAGCGCATTAACACCAATGTGTTTCCCGACGTGGATGCGTTAATGGAAAATTTTAAACTCACTACAAATCATTTGCATGGCCGCTATTTGCTGCCTGCTCACAAGAAGGAGGGCTCCGTGCAGACCCTGCGTCCTACCAAAGATGGGCGGGCTTATCTGCGGGATGACAGCGGCTGCTGGCGCATGCTCACCTATATTGATGATGTGTATTCCCTGGATATTCCCGATAGCCCGGAAACGTTTTATCATGCGGGTCGCGCTTTTGGCAAGTTTGTCAAGGAAATGGCGGATGTGGAAATCAGCAATATCAAAGAAGTGATCCCTAATTTTCATAATACCCGCAGCCGTTATCAGGATTTGGAAAAGGTGATTGCCAAGGATCCCAAAAAGCGGGTGGCAGAGGTGGAAAAGGAGATCGCCTTTGTGCGTGCCCGCGCTGGCTGCTACGGCATGATTACCGATGCACTTGCATCCGGGCGGATTCCCCTTCGGATCTGCCATAACGACTGCAACCTGAATAATATCCTCTTTGATAATACGACCCACCTGCCTGTGGCCGTTATCGATCTGGATACGGTGATGCCCTCCTCCCCGCTTTACGATTACGGCGATAGCATGCGTATTGGCACCAATACTGCCACCGATGATGAAAAGGATTTGACGAGAGTTTCCTGCGATCTGGAACTGTATGAGCAGTATGCCCGGGGATATTTGGAGGAGCTTGGCAGTGTGATGACTCAGGGCGAACTGGAACTGCTGCCGTATGCTTCTTTGATTATTACGGCAGAAGATGGCATCCGTTTCCTGATGGATCATATTGATGGCGACACCTACTATAATATTTACTATCCCGGCCAGAATCTGGATCGCGCCCGTACCCAGCTGAAGCTGCTGGAGGATATGGAAAAGAAGTTGCCTGAGATCGTGCGGATTCTTGAAGAAATCTATGCTGATTTGAAGCTGAATGTTCAACTGGATTGCAGTAAAACCCTCAAGCAATGGAAGGAGAAAATGACATGCGAGTGATTGTGCCTGCTGCAGGCAAAGGAAGCCGATTGCATTCTGCCCAGGCGGATTTGCCCAAGGTGCTCCATTGCGCCTGTGGAAAGCCCTTGCTGGAAATCGTGCTGGAGCAAACTGATTTTATCGCTCCGGAAGATACCTATATCGTGGTGGGCTTTCAGAAAGAAAAAGTAATGGATTACTTTGGAAAAAAGTATCATTATGTGGAACAAAAGCAACAACTGGGCACAGCCAATGCGGTAAGCGTATGTGAGCCCTGGTTTCGGGATTATGAGGGCACAGTGCTGGTCACATTCGGCGATATGCCCCTATTCCGCCGGGAAATGATGCGGTCAATGTGCCTCCATCATGAGCAAACGGGCGCCGCCTGCACCCTGATGACGGCAGAAAACCCGGAGTTGACCTTCTGGGCGCGCATCGTTCGCGATGAGAAAGGAAAATTTTCCGCTATTGTGGAAGCAAAGGACTGCACCGAAGAACAGAAACAGATAAAAGAACTGTTTTCTGGCGTGCTGGTGTTTGATAGCAAGGCGCTGTTTGATATTTTGCCCCAGGTGGGCACCAACAATGCCCAGGGCGAATATTATCTTACTGAGGTGCCCGAATTGATGGCCAAGCAGGGCCTGAAGGTCGAAACCTTCATGACCGATGACGGCGATGATCTGCGCGGCGTGAACACCAAAGAGGATCTGCTGATCTGTGAACAGGTGATGCGTAAGCGCGGTATGGCTTAAGGGGAGAATTGTTTCTCTGCTCGGCCGCTACATCAGAAAAAGCGCTCTATTCTCGCAGCCAAGGCAAGGCTGGTAGAATGGAGCCTTTTCATATCATAAAACCCCAGACCCATGACAAACCCCGCAAACGCAAAAATGGCCGCATTCTTGCAACCATTTTTGCGTTTGCGGGGTTTGTCAGCGGTCTGAACTGTCTGAGCGATCAGACAGCTTTTTGTGTGGGCATTGGAATGAAAGCACCATAAAAATCTTCTATTGGCTGTTTTTAGTTTCCTTGGCGATTGATATATTGCGAATAAACTTCAGTAGGATCAAATTCCTTCTCAATGAAGAAATTGACTGTATCTGTTCCCAGGCTTATAGCATTGCGATACTGATGCAAATCGGGATCCCAGGTTTTTTCAAAGGCTTCGATGGAAAGCTGATACTCTCCGGCATTTAGCACGGAGGGCAAATTGATGCCTGGTGAAAGGTAAGAAAACTTATCGTTGCTTCCCCAAGCTGCGCCGCCTCGCTTTTGAGAGACTACCTGCCCTGTTGATAGTTCTGTTAATGTATAGGCAACTTCAAAGCTAAAACTCCCAGAGCGTTTCATATCGTAATATTTATTCCCCAGGGATATATAGCAGTCCCCAAACCATATTATGCCATCATATCCAGTATAGATATCGCCATCTAAAGGAGCAGAAATAACAACATTTGAGCTGGGCTTGGACAGAAGATTGAGATTGATCGGGCCATCCTTTCGCACATAGTGGGGCACAAAGAGATTCATATCATACAGACCCACAGAACCGTCATTGCGCATCCATTCAGGTACATTTTGAATCTGAAGATCAAAGGAATGCGTATAGACTTCCCCGTTGCCGCTGATCACAAGTGTCAAATCTTTGTAAATACCTGGATAACGCGAAAAGCAACAGTCGATGAATGTATAGGTATTGTCATATTCCGGGGAGGGTTTAACAACGGTGTAACATTCGCCTGAGCTGCCATCGGCCAGTGTATAAAAAAGCGCTAAACGGTATAAGCAGCCTGGTTCAAGTCCCCAAAAATGAAAGTGTAGATAACCATCATTGGCGACATAGACCGTATGGTCCTCGCTCCAACCGCTGTCGAGCTCTGTCATATAGTCAGGCGGAACGAGCATGGGTAAATTGGAGTTAATCGCATCGCGCACGAAATAGATCTGATCCCTCCATTCGGGGCGTTTAGAGATGTTCACACCTTTCTGGTGAGGCCAAAGGCCGTTCGTTTTAGGTGCTGTGAAATCAAGAGAAATCTCTGCGGATGCCCAAGTGCATAATAGCACAAAAAGAATGCATAGAATAAAGGCTGTTTTTTTCATGTGAACGTTCCCTTCTGTAATGGCTTATTTTTCGATATATAATATATTATCACTTTTTTTCTGCATCGACAACAGGAAATTCTGAAATCGTTTCAGCAGCCTGTAGAGCTGAGCCAGTATCGAAAAACAGTGCAATCATGGTGCGATTTCGGATGTTCAGGAAGTTGCGGCCCTGATAGTAGTGCAGCATTTTCCTGATCTCATCTTCGCTGAAGGTGATGATTTTCACTTTTGGCTGTTTCAAGTTGTGGATGCTGGCAGTGGGGCGTTCTTTGATGTAGCCTTCCTTCTTCATGTAGTTGAAAAAGGTCTTGAACACCTTCAGCAGATCGTTAATGTACTGCGGTTTTCTGCCCTTGTCTGCCATATCCACAAGAAATTACTTGATGTGGAAGGATCGAACCTCTTCCACCTGGTTGACCTGGAATTCAGCTTCCAGATAGCGCAGCAAATACCGCAGCTGCTTCTGGTAATTACTGATTGACTTATCAGAAAGCTTGCGCGCTTTACAGTCAAAACCGAACTCCACAATGCCATCATTGAAATGCATACAAAAACCCCTCTTTCCCTGACAAAAGCCAATGGAAAGAGGGGTAAATGTTTATCGTACCAGCAGCACCTTCCATGCAGAAGGTTTACCGTACCAAATCAACATTTTTCGTACCACACGAGTTGAAGCTCAACGCCTCAATACCCGCAAAGCCTTGTAATTCCTGAATTACAGCTCAGCGAAGTACTTGATGGTGCGGACCATCTGAGAGGTGTAGCTGTTCTCGTTGTCGTACCAGGACACGACCTGCACCTGATAGGTGTCGTCGTCGATCTTGGCAACCATGGTCTGGGTGGCATCGAACAGGGAGCCGTAGGTCATGCCGATGATATCGGAGGACACCAGCTGTTCTTCGGTGTAGCCGAAGGATTCAGAAGCGGCGGCCTTCATGGCGGCATTGATGGATTCCTTGGTCACGTCCTGACCCTTCACAACGGCAACCAGCAGAGTGGTGGAGCCGGTGCATACGGGCACGCGCTGGGCGGAACCGATGAGCTTCTTGTTCAGTTCGGGGATGACCAGACCGATGGCCTTGGCAGCGCCGGTGGAGTTGGGGACGATGTTCTGAGCGCCAGCGCGGGCACGACGGAGATCGCCCTTGCGATGGGGGCCGTCCAGGATCATCTGGTCGCCGGTGTAAGCATGCACGGTGGTCATGATGCCGCTCTGGATGGCATAGGTGTCATTCAGGGTCTTGGCCATGGGGGCCAGGCAGTTGGTGGTGCAGGAAGCGGCGGAGATGATCTGATCGTCAGCGGTCAGGGTGTTTTCGTTCACGGAGAACACGATGGTCTTCAGATCGTTGCCAGCAGGGGCAGAGATAACAACCTTCTTGGCACCAGCGGTGATGTGAGCCATGGACTTTTCCTTGGAGCAGTAGAAGCCGGTGCACTCCAGCACAACGTCTACATCCAGGGCGCCCCAGGGGCAATTGGCGGCATCCTTTTCGGCATAGATCTTGATTTCCTTGCCGTCAACGATGATAGAATCTTCGGTAGCAGCCACAGTGTGCTTGTTTTCACCGATCGCGCCGCAGTAGCCCTTCTGAGCAGTGTCATACTTGAGCAGATGAGCCAGCATATCGGGCTTGGTCAGGTCGTTGATGGCGACGATTTCGTAGCCTTCGGCACCGAACATCTGACGGAAAGCAAGACGGCCAATGCGACCGAAACCATTGATAGCAACCTTCACCATGGGAAAGACCTCCTTGTATTATACAATTAGAAAGCGGTGGTATTCCACCACCGCCTATTATAACCAATTTTCGGCATTTTGACAAGCCCCGCGCTGGGCTAAATTCCGCCCGCTGCCCCGTTTTTTGCCCGCTTTGGGAAAGGTGCTGATGCCGCGCTGCGGAACGGGCTGAATCAAGCCGTTTCCAGGCCGGTGCTGGTTTCTACTACCTTTAATATTTCCTCCTGCTTGCCGGTTTCGGCGCTGATGTAAACCAAGTAAATGTGCCCGTTGTGGATACCTTTGAATTCATAGCATAATTTTTCGCTTCCGTCATCGGGAATCAGGCAAAGGCGGCTTTCCTCAATCGTAAGCCGGTCGCTCACCGCGCCCTGGGCTTCTTCCAGGGTGATAGAGGGGGAGAGCACGCCTCGGGCAGTGTGGTTCATCAGATAATTTTTCGCCTCTATCCCCACCACCTGAGCCGTATCCATCCGCAGCTGTACCTTGATCAGATCGGGGTAGAGCAGGGTTTGGCCCTGGGTGGCGGCAAAAGAAATGACCGCTACCCCCTGGTATACCTGAAAATAGGTGGACTGCATATTTTCGTAGCCTCGGCTGCTGAGAAAGGAAAGGGCCGCCTCCCGGCATTCTTCCACGCTTTTTTCTTGGCTGAAATTGGCTGTGTCCGGGGCCAGCCAGAGGATTTTGCCTCCCTGCCGGGTGACGGCCGCTTCCAAGGTGATATCCTTGAGCTGCAGCGTGACCCCATAGCAGGGAATGACCCCGCCCATATCCGCCCCTTGGGAAACGGATAGCACCCGATCGGCCCCCACAAAATCCATGGCGGCCTGGTGCGCTTCCTCCCGGGTAATTTCCCTAAGGCCCAGGGCCTTGGGCGTGCCGGTTTCCCGGGCATCGGAAAAGGGGCCGTCATAGATCAATGTGGGATAGGAAACGGCGCTGTCATATGCCTGCGTATTTTCTTCGGTAGGATAGAAAGCGGTTTCGCCGGAAGCTGCCTGATAAGAAAGGGCATCCCGGGCGGCATAGAGGGCGGCGGTCGATTCCTCCAAAGCGGAGATGAGAGCATTGAGCTGCTCCAAATCCCTTTCGGAATAGCTTTCACCGCGCAGCAGCGCAAGGGTGTAATCGGAAAGCTGATTGGCAAATTTTACGGCGCTCTGAGTGGCGGTGTGGGAAAGCGGGAGGAGAGATAAGCTGCGCTGTACCTGAGCTGCCCCACTGCTCACCTGGCTCAAATATTGATGGGCCGCCTGATCGCTGGACAGAATAGATTTATTTATGGCCAGCTCCATATCCTCCATTTGCCGAAGGGCCGCCAGAATGGCGCCATCGTAAATTTCTTGCAGCCGGGCTTTGTAGCGCTCCCCCTGGATGATGGCCGCTGTGCTGATCCCTGCCGCCAGGGCAAAGGCCAGCGCCAGGGACAAAAGAATGACGGAAAAATTTTTTTTCATTCCAATCTCCTTATACGGCAAAGGCGTGGGCGCCAATGGTCAATCTTACCTCCCGGCTCCAGATCCAGGCGCTGGTGGCGGTGGCAGGATTATAATAGTAAATACAGCCTCCGGAAGGATCCCAGCCGTTCATGGCGTCCCGGGCGGCGCGGATGGAATCGGAATCGGGGGTCAGATTGATTTGGCCGTCCGCTACGCAGTCAAAAGCCCCGGCCTGGTAGATCACGCCGCTGATGGTGTTGGGAAAAGAAGCGCTGCGCACTCGATTGAGCACCACAGCAGCCACCGCTACTTTGCCCACATAGGGCTCTCCCCGGGCCTCTCCGTACACCAATCGCGCCAGCAGATAAATTTCGCTTTCATTATAGGAGGATGCAGCGGTGCTGCCGCCGCCAAGGGAAATGCCCAGGGCAGCCGCCGTGGCAGGGCCCACCACCCCATCTGCCTTTAACCCGTTTTTTCGCTGAAACCAGATCACCGCATCATAGGTTTCCTGGCCAAAGATGCCGTCTGCCGGGCCATCCATATAGCCGTATTGCCGAAGGCGCTGCTGGATCCTGATCACATCGCTTCCCCGGGACCCCCAAGCTATTGCGGCTTGGGCCTGGGAAATGCAGGCTGCCAACAGCATCAGGGCCATCAGCAGCGCCGCTCCTTTTTTCTTCATTTTTCAATCCCTCCTTCTTCTTCCTTATCTTGTCCAGGAAAAACGGTTCTTTTACAGGAAGATGTTACAATTATGTGAAAAGTTTACCTTGACATTGTTACGGAAATGAAATAAAATAAATTGATACCGTATGTAATCACGAAAGTGTTTTTTGATGATGGTGGAGGGATTTTTACATGCGTTTTATGGGTGTGAAAAAGGGTCTGGCCCTTTGCATGGCGCTGATGTGTCTGCTGTCTGCTATTCCTGCCCAGGCAGAAAGCTATCCCTTTGTGGGATTTGCCGCCGTTCCGTTGTATTTAAGGGATTATCCTGATGAGGCGGGCCGGGTGATTGCCACGATTCCCGCCGGGGATGCATTGATTGTGACCGGGGAATACGCCAGCTATTATGTGGCCATTTATGACGGAGAGCAGGGCTATGCCCTCAAAACGTATGTGTCGGCCACCCAGGGCAACCAAAATAGCACCACCGCGGAAACCCCTATTCTGTCCGTTCAGGCTACCCAGGCCCCAGGGACCAGCCAATATGCTGCGCTTTCCTCCGGCAGCCAGGGCGCGGCGGTGAAAGCGATGCAGGAAGCGCTGAAGGAACTGGGTTTTTATTCCGGTTCCGCTGATGGAAAATTTGGCACCGGCACCCGCAATGCAGTGATCAGCTTCCAGAAAAAGAATGGGCTCACCCAAGATGGCGTAGCGGATGAAGCCATGCAGCAGCTGCTTTTTGAGGGATCACCAAAAAACAGCAAGGGCAAGGCAATGGATGTAAAAACCGTATCCTATCTCATCGGTGCGCTGATTTCCTCCGGCAGCAAGGGGGATGCGGTATCTAAATTGCAAAGTCGGCTCAAGGAATTGGGCTATTATACTGGCAGCATCGATGGCCGGTGCGGCAGCGGCACGGTATCCGCCATCCGTGCTTTCCAGAAAAAAATGGGGCTTTCCAATACAGGCAAGGCGGATGCATCCACCCAGGCGGCCCTCTATGCCGATACGGCTCTCCATGCTCGGGCTACAGCCACCCCTAAGCCCACGGCTACGCCCACGCCCATTCCCACCGTAAAGCCTGCCGCTACGGCAGCGCCTGATTATCCCTATACCACCTACACCATCAATTCTGTGAACCTGCGAAAAGGCCCCTCCACCGGCACGACCCGCCTTCTCACTGTGCCAAAGGGCGCTGAAATCAGCGTGCTGGCTGCGGAAGGGGATTTTCTCAAAGTTACATATAATAATAACACGGGCTATCTGATGGCCCAGTATGTGAATATTCCTGCCCAGTATCTGCCGGGTAATGCGCTGGATACCGATCTGGAGGCCCAGCAGAATTATCCCTCCGTGCGCTACGGCTCTTCCGGGAAATATGTGGCGCTGCTCCAGGAAGCCTTGAAGGAGCTGGGCTTCTTTAACGGCTCCTTGGATGGAAACTTCGGCACCACCACCCAGAGCGCTCTGATCGCCTTCCAGAAGAAAAACGGGCTGAAGCAGGATGGCATTGCCACCCCCGAAGTGCAGCAGCTGATTTATGAGGGTAAGCCCAAAAACTCCCGGGGCGTGAAAACCAATTTAAAGCTGCTCCCTCCCATTGACGGCTATGAAATGCGCCTGAATGACATTGGCGATGCGGTAACGGTGCTGCAGACCAATTTAAAGAACCTGGGTTATTATACCGGCACCCTTGGCCGCACCTACAATACGGCCACCCAAAAAGCGGTGAAGAATTTCCAGAAGGATTACAATCTTACGGTGGACGGCGTGGCCGGAGAAAAGACCCTGCGGCTTCTTGGCGCTCTGGCCCAGGCCGCCGCGCCTACGGCCACGCCCTCCGGCGCCGTATTGGCCCCCACCCCCACGCCCCTTACGGAAAATAATGTGATCGTAATGCAAAATGGCACCCGGGGCCAGGCTGTAAAGCGCCTGCAGGAGAGGCTGGTGGAGCTGGGCTATTATTCCGTCATCGCGGATGCCATCTATGACAGCGATGATATCGCCGCCGTGAAGGCGTTCCAGCGGAAAAACGGCTTGAAAATTGACGGCATTGCCGGCCTTGAAACCCAGCTGCTGCTCTACAGCAGCGCCGCCCTGCCCGCTACCAACGCCGCCCTGCCGACCAAGGCGCCCACCCTTGCGCCCATCGCAACGCCTGCCCCCGCCATGATCCCCCTGCGTATTGGCAGCAAGGGCGATGCGGTAACTATGCTGCAAAATCGTCTCAAGCAGCTGGGCTACTATTCCGGCACGGCGGACGGCCTCTTTGGCACCGGCACGGCCCAGGCGGTTACTCGTTTCCAGCGGGCCAATAACCTGGATGCGGATGGCATCGCCGGGGAAAAGACCCTGGAAAAGATTTATTCTGCCAATGTGGTAGCTGTGGCAACAGCCAAGCCCACTGCGGCTCCTACGGCTTCGCCTGCCGTTACCCTGCTTAAAACCGGGGATAAGGGCGATGCAGTCAAAGCCATGCAGCAGCGCCTGGTGGCCCTTGGCTATCTGGCGGCGGCGGATGGGATCTATGGCCCCCGCACCTATAACGCCGTGGTGGCTTTCCAGCGGCGCAACGGGCTTACGGCAGATGGCATTGCAGGCACCATGACCCTGAATCGCCTGAATTCTTCCGCTGCCCTTTCTGCCCAGGGCAGCACCATCGTAATCCAGCCCACCACGCCAGGAACTGAGCAGGAAAGCACCGCTTTTAAGGTGCCCGATGCCTCCGAGGTGCGCTATGCCAACTGGTATACAGAAATCCGCTCCCGGGCCAAGCTGATGCCTGATGTGGTGATCTATGATCCCGATTCCGGGCTGCATTTTAATCTGCATATGTTCTCCTTTGGCAAGCATGCAGATTCTGAAACGCCCACCGAAGAGGATACGGAGATCCTCTATGAGATCAATGGCAAGGATAATTGGGATCCCAAATATGTGTGGGTGATCTTCTCGGATGGCCGGGTCTATATCGCCTCTATTCACAGCCAGGGCCACACTGTGGACCATACCTCCGGCAACGGCATGACGGGGCATATCTGCCTCCATTTCCCCAGGATCATGTCCGAGGCGGAAGCCACCGGCCCCTATGCAGTGCGCCATCAGAAGGAAATTCTCTATGGATGGGAACTGACCCAGGCCATGATCAAATAATCTGAATTTGCCCGGCATAACGTGCCGGGCTTTTTAATTTTGGGAATATAAAGGGAAAAAATTACATAAATAATCATCTTTTTGGTGAAAAGCGCAGGCCTGACATATAGCCAAGAGGGCGGAAATATGCTATAATAACATAATCAAAAGTTATATTGAAAGGGGCAGATGAAATGTCTTGGCCTGAAATTTTGATTCGCATCGGCGCTGCTGTTTTGGTGGGCGGCGCAATCGGCGTAGAGCGGGAGTATAAAAATCGTCCCGCCGGCATGCGCACGCATGTGCTGGTATGCCTGGGAGCCTGTATCATTGCCCTGTTGGAATGCCTGCTGCGCGCCGATATGCTTTCGGCTGAGCTGGCGGATAATGTCACCATTACCATGGGTCGCCTGAGCGCCCAGGTGGTGAGCGGCATTGGTTTCCTGGGCGCCGGCACCATCTTTATCGCCCAGAAGAAAATTGCCGGTCTCACCACGGCGGCCAGCCTGTGGAATGTGGCCTGCCTGGGCCTGCTCATTGGCTTTGGATTTTACTGGGTGGCGGCGGTCTGCTGCGCGCTGGTGCTGCTGGTGCTGTTGCTTTTGCAGCGGCTGGTGCGGGTGAACGCCATCAAACGGGTGGAGGTGCGCTTTGTGCACCGGGCCGAAACCCTGAATTATATCAATACATTCTTTAGTAAAAACGGAATCAAGGTATTGGATATGGACTTTCATATCGAATCCGTGGGGGATCAGAAAAAGAACGAAAGCAATATTTATACCAATCTTTATACCCTGCATCTGCCGTCCAAGATCAAGTATGCGGATGTGGTGAATGACCTTTCCGAATTCCCCAACATCCATATGGTGCGCACTCGCAATACCTGATTTGGGGAAGACAACGGATGGAAGTGCAGGCGCTTCCTCATTCAGAATCATATTGCACAAAAAATCGCCCGTAGAACACCGGGAATAAGGTGTTCTACGGGCGATTTTCATCGTTCCTTTGTGCAGCCCGTCCTCCATGAGGCAGCACCTTTATTTCGAGGAAAAGCACTTTTCTTTTTTATATTGAAGTGGGGAACAGCCAAATTTTTGTTTAAATTGACTGCTTAAATGATATTCATCGCTGAAATGCAGTTCATCTGCAATTTCCCGCAATGTTTTTTCCGGAAAATACTCCAGATACATGCCGGCTTTTTTGATTCGCTCCTCTATCAGATATTGGTGGATGGTTGTGTGAAAACAACGTTTAAAGTGCTTTTCTGCTGTCTTGATATTGCATCCCAGCTTTTGGGCAATATCATCATTTGAAATTCCCTGTTCAATGTGTTGATCTACGATTAATTTTATTTTATTTGCAAAATCCGTTTGCGGGTCCATCACGGCTGCGGCCGCCTGCAGCTCGCAAAGCAACAGCAAAAACCAGGAAAATGCCTGGATATCATTTTTGTGCAGATGAGCGAGCAGGAGCTTTTGAAAATAAAGCTTGGCATTGGGCTTGCCGGAAACATCAATGCATAAATCATCCAGCTGGAGGGCGGGCGATTCAGAGGGAACCAGGCCGTCTCCGTTTTTAAAGGAGGCCAGAAAAAAGAGGGTTTGCGTGTCGGGGGTGCTTTTCTCAATTCCAAAATGACGAATCCAGGCCGGTAATATGACCACTGTATCCGGATGAACTTTCATTTCCTGTTTTTCTCCATTGGGCAGTTCTATTCCCATGGACCATGAACCTTCCAAAATATATACAAAGTCATGGGAATCTAAAATCCTCGTGGGGTGGTGATTGGGGACAGGATAGATCATTTTATTGGCGCCAATGATTTTGCGTGTTTCGGTGCAATTAAAATAATATTTCATTGAATCCTCCTGAAAAAACACCTTTTTTACATGAAATATAACATTTTTATTCCTGATTGTCAATTCAAAATAAATGACAATGCATGTATACTGAAAGCGCTGAAACCAATAAAAAGGAGCGTTGAATATGAAGAAATTAAATGTTGCGGTTGTTGGGGTCACATATTTCGGGCAAAGCTTTGCGCGCATTTATGCGGCTCATCCTCATGTGGATGGTATTGTGCTGGTGGATAGGGAGCCGAATCTTTTGAAGGAAGCGGTGGAATCCTGTAAGAAGATCAACAGCAATACCCGTGGATATACGGATATTCGGGATGTTTTGGCGGATGAAAGTATCGATGCCGTGCATGTATGTACCGGGATTCCGAACCATGCCCAGTTGAGTATCGAGGTGTTAAACGCCGGTAAGCATTGTGCTTGCGCTGTGCCGATGGCTACTTCCTTGGAAGATGTTCAGAAAATAGTCCAGGCGACCCGCGCCAGCGGAAAAAATTATATGATGATGGAAACTATGTTGTATGGAACTCCTTTTTTATATGCCCGTGATATGCTGGAAAAAGGAGAATTCGGAAAGATTCAGTATTTACGAGGAGTCCATCATCAGCCTATGGATCATGGTTCCTGGGCTGAAGAAGCACGGAGCTATTGGCGCGGCCTTCCTCCGATGCATTATGCCACGCATGCTATTGCTCCTTTGGCTGCCATCGCGAATTCACGGATTACGGAGGTGGCATGCTTTGGCAGCGGCACTATGAGCGAAGAATTGGTGCAGGTATATCAGAACCCCTATCCTGTGGAGGATGCATTGCTGCGCTTTGAAAACGGGCTTGCAGGCGAAGTGGTCAGGAGCCTGTTCGAATGCTGCATTAAGCAATCGGAATCCTATAATATTTATGGCTCCCGTAAATCCTTCATGTATGAATATATGCATGAGGTTTGGGAAAGAATTTATGATGAGAAGAAGTATGATCGTGCGGGTTATATAACAGATGTGGTGCATTATCCCAATCGATATGATTTGCTTCCGGAAGAATTGTGGCCCTATACCATCAAAGGGTGTGAGAACGATCCGGATTGGCGGGAAAAGCTGGATACGGCTCCCTGGAGCATGCATGAAGCTTCCCATCCTCATCTTTGCCATGAATTTATTACCAGTATCCTGGAAAACCGGAAATCGGCCATTGATGAAGATTTTTCGGCTAATGTGACTGCGGCGGGGATTTGTGCACATATTTCTGCCATGAACGGCGGGCGCGTGGAAAAGATTCCACTTTTCTGAGAAAGGGCAATTTTCTTCAAAACAATCGCAAAAAAATATGGGGCACCTGCATTTGAGCAGGTGCCTCGATTTTTTTACAAGCTTATATTACTTGCCGATTTTGACAGGCCGATTCTCTTCCATGGATTGATTGCAGGCCAGCACGAATTCCAGGGTCTTTACGGCGTCGGCATAGGGGGAGCGGATCTTGGAGCTGTCCCCAGTGAGTACGGCGTCCACGAAGGTGCGGTCACACAGGTCGCCGGCCTGGCCGTCATCGGGAATTTCAGTCATCCGGATCTTTTTCTTCATGCCGCCATCGCCCTTGACCACAAATCCGTCGCCCTCTTCCTCCTGCTCAGGAGCATCGTCGTATACCTGTGCCTTTTTGATGATATAGTGGTTCAGGCGTGCGTCGGCGGCGGAGAAGGTGATGGTGCTGTCGTAGCATGCGCCGCTTTCAGCGTAGCAGCCGGTGGATACAGCGCCCAGAGCGCCGGATTCAAAGCGGATGGAGGTGGTGGAAAGGTCATCGGTATCGTAGCCGGGGCGGGGAGAAACAAAGCCCCGGGCGCCCATGGTGTATACTTCTGTGGGCTCGCCCATGATATAGCGAATCATATCGTAGTTATGGATGGTCTGCTCCACGATCTGGCCGCCGGAAAGCTTCTTATCCGCCCACCAGGGAGCGCTGGGAACGCCGCCCATGCGCACGCAATTTACATACGTGATCGGGTGCTTTTTCGCAAATTCCTGGGTGGGGGCCACGATGCTGGCATAGCGGCACTGGAAGCCTACGGCAGTGGTCAGGTTGGCTTCCTGGATGGCGTCCCTGATGCGATAGGCCAGATCCAGATCCAGAGCCACCGGCTTTTCCACAAACATGGGAATGCCCCGGCGGATGGTTTCAAATTCCAGCTCCCCGTGAGCATAGGGAGGAATGCAGATAAACACCATATCCGGCTTGATTTCATCATACATGTCCCGCCAATCGGTGAACGCCTTGCCGGAGCCTGCACGCTTGACGAAATTTTCCGCCCGTTCGGGGATCAGATCGCAAAAGCCTGCCAGCTCCACATCGTCATACTTAAGAAAATGCCCCAGGTGGTAGCTGCCGATATTGCCGCAGCCAATCATTGCCAGTTTTTTCATGATATGTTCCTCCTTGTTTTACATGCTGATAATTTCGTCCAAAGCGTTCTTGGTGATGTTAAAAAGATATTCGGGTGTATTGGGCATGCCGGCCAGCTCTGCGGTGAGATAGTCGTCATAGCCCGCGTTGCGCAGGGCCTGCATCACCTTGTCCCAGCGGATGCTGCCTTCCAGCAGATTGACAAAATGGCCCGCGTTGCTTCCGCTTTTTTTGAAGTCTTTCACGTGCACCTTCACAATGCGTTTCCCCAGCGCCTCAATCCAGTATTCCGGCCAGGAGAAAATAGCCACATTGCCCACGTCAAAATATGCGCCCAGATGGGGGATATTCAGTTCGTCAATGAACCGGGCCATTTCCACGGGGGAAAGGAAGAAATTGTTCCACACGTTTTCAACGCCCACCATGGCCTTACCCCCTGCGATCACGTCTTTCATTTTCAGCAGGGATTCCTGGCAATTTTCCCAGGCCTTGAGGATGGAACGGTTTTCCGTGATGCCGCCGGGCACGATCAGGATGCCGGTGGCGCCCAGGGTATCGGCAAAGCGGAGCTGAGTTTCCAGGATCAGGCGGGTATGTGCCCGGGCGGCAGGATCGTCCGCCCCCAGAGTTTCGCTTTGATACAGGCTGGAAGAAATGCTGGCAATGGGCAGATTGCAATCCTGACTGATGGCCTTGATTTCCTGAAGCTGCCTTTCGGTGGTATCCAGGGTCAGGGAATGCGCGGAGCGGCCAGGCAGATCCAGGTTTAGCTCCACCCCGTCAAATCCCGCTTTTTTCAGCGCCTGAAACATGGCTTTAAAATCCATATCATTGGGACAGGACCATGCATTTAATGCACTTTTCATCATGATTTTCCTCCGTTTCATTGCGTTTTATGCTGGCTTTAGTGTATAATAAATCCGTGGTTCTGCCCATGGATGGATCGTCTATGAATATGGACAAATCAACTGCACGGAGGCATGCGTGAACAAAAGATACACCAATCAGGCGGTTTATTTCCGCTTGCCGGAAAACGGCTTTGGTACAGCGGATGATTCCCAGCCTTTCCTCATCAATTGCACCGGTGTGGCAGCGTTGGATAAGCCTTTTGCCACCAACCGTCTTAAAGGCCGACACGACTATTATCTGATGTATATGCTGCAGGGTGAATTAGAGGCGCAGATCGAGGGGGAAAATATACAATTGACGGCGGGGGATTTGATTCTTTTTCCGCCGGAAATGGGCTATGCCTATCAATTGAAAAAGCCGGAGCGGATGGTCTATCTCTGGGTGCATTTTACGGGCAGCGAATGCGCGGCGCGGCTGAAGGAATTGGGGCTTGAAATGGCCCGGATGTATCATCCGACAGAAGGGGAAGAACTGGAGCAGGAAATTGATACGATCCATCGCCTTCTGATCTCTCAGCCGGCTTTCTTTTTTCAGGAGTGCAATGCCAGGCTGGAAATGCTGCTGTGCCGTGTGGCAAGATATGTGCAGCGGCCCTCGCAGAATGTGGCTCCCGACCGGCTCTGGCAGTCTTTGTATTATCTGCAGCACAATTACTGGGATAAAATTCCTGTAGCGCAGCTGGCGGCCATGGAATACCTGAGTGTAAGCCGGTATGCCGCGCTGTTTCGCCAATTGACCGGTCGCTCGCCTCAGCAATACCTGATCGAATTGCGAGTGAGCAATGCCCGGCAGCTGCTCCGGGAGACGAACCTGAGCATCGGGGAGGTGGCCCGCCGGGTAGGCTATGAGGACGCTTTGTATTTCAGCCGCCTCTTTGCCCGCTATACGGGCAAATCCCCCCGGGTTTTCCGGATGGAAACAGAATAAAAAAGGCGAAAGAGCATTTTGCTCTTTCGCCGCAGTTTGTCGAAAATACTTTTTCGACAAACTGAATCATTGACTTTGTCAATAATTTCAAAGGCGAAGGAGCGAAGCGCTCTTTCGCCTTTTTGAATGATGTGATTACAGAGAATTAATCAGGTTATACAGCTTGCGGTTGAAATGATGCTTTTCAGCCAGGGCTTTTTCGATGGGCATGGAGAAGGTGCGACCGTGCTTCATGCCAATCACCTGGTTGCTCACGCCGGATTTAAGCAGCTGCACCGCCATAGCGCCGGCCTCGAAGGCAAAGATGCTATCCCGGGCAGTGGGGGAACAGCCGCGCTGGGTGTAGCCAATCACGGTGGAGCGGGCTTCGATCATGCCGCACTTACGCTTGAGCACGCTGGCAAAGCGATTGGCGGTCATGGGTTCGTTGGGATATACTTCCTTGCCGTAGGGCAAAAGGAACTTATACACATCAAAGGGAGCCATGGTTTTCCAGCAGCCTTCGGCTACCACTACGGTGGCGCGGGTGTTGCCCATGGCGATCTGGCGGTTCAGCTGAGCGGCCACGTCATCCACCTTCCACTTCACTTCCGGCACCACCACGATTTCGGCGCCGGTGGCAGCGGCAGTGGACAGGGCGATATCCCCGCAGTCCCGGCCCATTACTTCCACTACATGGGGGCGATCGTGGGAACGGGAGGTGGCGCGGATAGCGCGCACCGCATCGGTGCACACGTTCACGGCGGTATCATAGCCCAGGGTCATTTCGGTATAGGCCAGGTCGTTATCGATGGTGCCGGGGATGCCGATGCAGGGAATGCCCAGCTCGCAAAGGCGCATGGCGCCCTGGAAGCTGCCATCGCCGCCGATTACCACCAGGCCGCTCACATCCAATTCTTTCAAAGTGCGGGCCGCCTTTTCGCGCATGGCGGGATCCAAAAATTCACGGCAGCGGGCGGTGCGCAGCCAGGTGCCGGGGAGATCGGCGATATCCAGCACGGTATCCAGATCCAGGCGGATAAAATCATCCGCGGGCTTTTCGGCCCGGCCCAAAAGGCCATTGTAGCCCCGCTTGATACCAATCAGGCTCATTCCGTAATAAGCAGCGTTTCGGGCAACGGCCATAACAGCCGCGTTCATGCCGGGACTGTCGCCGCCGCTGGTCAATACTGCAATGTTGGACATAGAAACTGACATCTCCTTATCTGATACATGGGTGCGGGCTTAAAGCAGAAGATTATTTTCAATCAGAAGCTGCTGGGCTTCCCTTGCTTCTGCGCCAAGCACCATGATTTCATAATAGTTATCTTCGGAAGAAACGGTGCGGTACACCTGCTTGGAGCGTGCCAAAATACCCTCCTGGGTAAGCAACTCCAGGATTTCATTGGCGTGCTTTTCGCTGCGCGCCATATGGATCACCTTCCATTTTGCGCTGGCTGCCACAGGCGTGCCTCCCTTCTTCCTTGGATGATCCGCCGATATTATAGCATGTTCCGGCCACGCATGCCATATCTTTTCAAAAAATTCTTGCGCTTTTTCTGGCGATTTTCAATGATTCTTCCCTCTTTTACCATAAAAAGCGGAAAAAGGGAGAAACCTGACGGGATGCGAGGCTGGCAATTGCTGATTTTAATAGGAAAATGAAGGAAAACACCGGAAAAATTCTTGACAGATTTCTTTGTGTATGGTATCATTCTTCGGTAGCCGCTCGGAAGGGGCTTCTAAACGCATGTCCATGCTGCCCCATGGCTGAAAGACGCCATCCTTTCCCTCCAGGGAAATTCCGGCGAGGAAAAATAAAGGAGGTGCTGTCCATGTACGCGATTATTGCGACTGGCGGCAAACAGTACCGCGTGTCCGAGGGGGACACCATCTACATCGAAAAGCTCGAAAATGAAGTGGGCGACGTCGTTTCCTTCCCCGTGATGATGCTCTCTGGCGAAACCATCGAAGTGGGCTCCCCCTACATCGAAGGCGCCACCGTGACCGGCAAGGTCGTGCGCCATGGCAAGGGCGAAAAGATCGTTGTTTTCAAGTATAAGAGCAAGAAGAACTATCGCCGCAAGGCTGGCCATCGTCAGCCCTTCACCCAGGTGGAAATCACCGGCGTGAACGCGTAAGATCATTCCATGATCCGCGTAACGCTCATTCGGGCGGGGGAGAAATTCCTCGGCTTTGAATGCAAGGGCCATGCGGGGTATGCCCCTGCGGGAAGCGATATCATCTGCGCCGCCGTCTCCATTCTTACCACCACCTGCGTAAATGCGCTGGAAAGCGTGGCCGGAAAGGAAGCGGAAGCAGAAGTGAAGGATGGGTATATGCGGGTGCTGCTTTCGGAAACGGAGACCACCGAGAAAACTCAGATCATCTTTGCAACCATCGCCCAGGGCCTAAGTGATTTAGCGGAGGAATATCCAAAGTATCTTCGCCTTACAGAAAATTGAATTGGAGGAAACAATTATGTTGAAGCTTAATCTTCAGCTTTTCGCCCATAAAAAAGGTATGGGCTCTACCCGGAACGGCCGCGATAGCGAAAGCAAGCGTCTGGGCCCGAAGCGGGCTGACGGTCAGTTCGTGCTGGCTGGCAATATTCTGGTTCGTCAGCGGGGCACCAAGGTGCATCCCGGCCTGAACGTGGGCATCGGCAAGGACGATACCCTGTTTGCCAAGGTTGACGGCATCATGCGTTTTGAACGCAAGGGCAAGTTTGACAAGCAGGTGAGCGTGCATCCCGTCGCCACCGAAACTGCCGCGCAGTAAGCAATACCGAAAAGGGCTGCTCGCTTTCATAGCAAGCGGCCCTTTTTCTATCAGCAGTCAGGAGGAACGCAAGGATATGGAGCAGATGGGCGAAAAATGGGGCACTGCGCCGCTTCATTGGGTCAAGGATCATAGCGGAGAATATCGCCTGGAAACCAGGCGGCTGATGCTGCGCCCCTTCAGAAAAGAGGATGCGCCTTTGATCCTGCGCATTTCCTCCGATCCCGATACCGTGAAATATCTTTATCGCTGGGGGCTTCCCGGCTCCACCCCCCAAGGGGACGTGGATCGTTTTTTGGGCTATGCCCTGCAGGAATGGGAAAAATCTCCCGTCCGCGCCCGGGAATACTGCATTGTGCTCAAGGAAACGGGGGAAACATTGGGAGACGGCAGCGTGGAATACTGGGGCGGGGATGAAATAGCCGAGATCGGCTGGATTTTGACCCCTGAGCACCGGGGCAAGGGCTATGTGACCGAAATGGGGAAAGAACTCATGCGCTTTGCCTTTGAAGAAATGAAGGTGGAAAAGGTGATCGCCCATTGCGATGCCTTGAACGCGCCCTCCTATCGGGTGATGGAAAGGCTTGGCATGCATTTGGAATCCGTGGAAAAGGAAGCGCGCCCCGCTAAGACGGCGGGAGGGAAAAAGGGCGATGAAATGACCTGGGCCATCAGCCGGGCAGAATGGGAGGCGGCATCATGCACACGCTGATTTTTGACGGTTCCCCCCATCAAAACGGGGATACGGCTGCTTTGATTCAGGTCTTTCGGGAAAATCTGCAGGGAGAGAGCACGGTGATCCGGGCGTACGGCTCTTCCATTTCCCCCTGCGTGGACTGCCGCACTTGCTGGAAGCAGCCTAAATGCGCCATCCGGGATGGCATGCAGGATATTTACCCCCTCATCGAGGAAAGCGACGCCATTGTAATCGCCTGCCCCATTTATTATTCTGAATTGACTGGCCCGCTTTTATCTCTGCTGAGCCGGCTGCAGGTGTATTACTGTGCACGGCGGTTTCAGGGGATTCGACTGAACAATAAAGAAAAGCGAGGGGGCATGCTGCTGGTGGGCGGAGGCGATGGCGGCCCGGAGAAAGCCCTCTCCACCGCACGCACCCTTTTGCGCTGCATGAACGCAAAAGAGATTGCCGAGCCGGTGATGACTTTGCATA
The DNA here is from genome assembly GCA_015056125.1 of Clostridiales bacterium. Classification (GTDB taxonomy): domain Bacteria; phylum Bacillota; class Clostridia; order Christensenellales; family Aristaeellaceae; genus RUG563. The sequence goes on from SVGW01000001.1 coordinate 35,429, forward strand.
CGGATCATTTACCCGCCGCTTCCGATACATCGGCCCTTTCTGCCGCCCGGGCGCTGGCGGATTATGTGGAAAAGCGAATGTAAATTTTTTCTGGAATAGATTTTCCATTGATAGAAGATGTGCTATAATAAATGGAAATCTATTTCTATTGGGAGGGTTCCCCTTTGAAAAGAAGGTTGATTGCTTTATTGCTGCTGTGTTCGCTGGTATGCGTTTGCTGGCCCGCTCAGGCTGCGGACAGGGAGGTGCTCTATAACGGCATGATCACCCGCCGCTATGAAAATAGCACCACCAGCGTTTATAAGGAAATGGATAAGGATGGCAAGGTGCTCAAATACATGAATCCGGGCAGCAAAATTGAGATCGTTGCCATTTATCCGGATTGGGTAGAGATTGTGTATGGCAGCAGCACGGGCTTTGTGCTTCGGAATAGGATCGACGTAACAGAAACGGTGGACCCGGCGAACAATCCCCCTTATCCTGTGATGGAGCAGCATTATTATGCCGTGATTGACCGGCAAACAGAAGTGAAGGCCGAAAAGGGCGCTGAAAGCGAAACGTTGGAGATTCTTACCCCTGGCGCCCAGGTGGCTCTGGAGGGCGTGGAGGACGGCTGGGCAAGGCTCATTTATAAGCGCCAGTATGGCTATATCGATACCCGCAATCTCAGCGAAATTTATCCCGTAGCGGGCAGCGTGGAAACGGCGGATGAAAATACGCCCATTTCCGTATTCCATTCCTTCTTTAAAGATGATCCGCCCCGGAATAATAACCTGGCTGTGGCCTGCGCCTTTATCAGCAAAGTGATGCAGCCCGGGGAAACCATGAATTTTAACGATACCGTGAGCCCCTTTAGCTCCGCCAATGGCTATCAGCTGGCGGGTGTGCTGGTGGATGGGGAACTGAAAAAGAACTATGGCGGAGGCTCCTGCCAGGTATCTTCCACCTTGTGGGATTCCCTGATGCAATTGCCCGGCATTACCGTGCTGCTTCGCAAGCCCCATGGGGATAACGCAGCCAGCTATTTGCCCCACGGCATGGATGCTTCCTCCGGAACCGATAACCTGAATTTTATTTTCCGAAACGATTATGATTTCCCCATTCGCATTGATGCCTCTACCCACGATCTATGCCTGTTTGTGGCCATCTATAAGGAGACGAAATAATCCATGAAGCGATTGCTTGCTCTGGTGCTGGCGCTCACTTTTTTGCCCCTCCTGGGGGCTTTTTCCTTGGCAGAGGAGGAAGCGCTGCCTGAACTGTATGCCGGGAAAATGCGCATAGCGGGAAAGGTGTTTGAAAGCTGGGAGGGCACCGATGGGATCAATCATATCAATACCATTCCCCAGGGCGCCTGGATCCGTATTCATGCTCTGTATCCCACCTTCGCCTATGTCACCTACCCCAATGGAAATGTGACCGGGTATGTAAAAAGGGTCTGCATTGAGCAGACCCGTACCTTAAATAGCGAAACCACCCCGCCCTACGGCGTGGAATTTAATCATTTTATGGCGAAAGTGGCCGCCCAGGATGCGCCTGTCACCACAGCCCCCGGGGGCGGAGATACCCTGATTACCCTGCATCAGGGCGCCAAAATCTCTTTTATCGGATTTGAAGGCGGATATGCCAAGATCATTTACCATCGCCAGTATGCTTATATCGATTCCAGGCTGCTTTGCGATGCGGTGAACGTGTATGAATTTCCGGAGGCAGCGGGCACCGACGCCCCCATTGCTTCCTACACCTCTTTCTATAAGATCACCACCGATCAATCCAATCTAAACCGCATGGTGAATATTGCCGTGGCCTGCCAGAAGCTTTGCGAGCAATTGCTTCAGCCTGAGGATGATCTCAACTTCAACCGGGATATCGGCCCTTACAAAGCGTCCAACGGCTATATGCCTGCCACCGTGCTGGTGGATGGAAAAAGCCAGCAAGGCTACGGCGGCGGCACCTGTCAGGTATCTTCCACCTTGTATAATGTGCTTTTGCAATTGCCGGGCATCTATGTGATTCAGCGCCGGGCTCACGGCAATAACGGCGCTTCCTATTTGCCCATCGGGGTGGATGCGGCGGTGGGCAATTCGGAATTGAATCTTCGCTTCCGCAATAAATATCCCTTCCCCATCCGCATCGACGCCTCCTCTCAGGATGGCGCGCTCACCATTGCCATCTATAAGGCTACGGAATAATTCTTACGATAGTACCCAAAGGGACGCGGGCGTACAGCGCTTCCGCGTCTTTTTCATGGAGGGCGATGCACCCGGCAGTCCAATCCTTCTGAGCGCCGCCCCCGTGGATATAGATTTCACCGCCCAAGAAAGAGCCCCAAGGCGGCCTTTCCATTTTGGCGAGCCGCTCCCGGATGCAGGAAAGCAATTGTTCATCAGCGTGGGAAAGGATGGCATCCTGCTCATTGGGATAGCTGATGCCCAGGGAGGGCCCGAATTTTCCCATCTTTTTTAAGCAAATGAAATAATTCCCCTCCGGGGTTTTCCCGTCCCCTTCTTTTTTCTTGGGTCCCTCTGGGGAAAAGCCCAGCGCAATGGGGCAGGAAAAAAGCGGCTGCTCCCGTTCATCCAGAAGCGTAAGCAAGCGCTTCTTTTTTTCGATCAGAATATACATAAAATCACATAAACAGCGTAAGTGCCAGGGGCACAAACATGGCGGGAAGCAAATCGCCCACCGGAATGTGCTGCTTGCGGAACATATTAAAGCCAATACCCATAATCAATACGCCGCCCACGGCGCTCATTTCCTGAATGGCATATTCGGTGAGCAGGGGCGCTACCACCTGGGCCAGGAGGGCAATGGCCCCCTGATAAATCAGCACCGTTACGGCGGAGAGCATCACCCCAAGGCCCATGGTGCTGGTGAGGATAATGCTGTTCACCCCGTCCAGAATGGATTTGGCAAAGAGGGTGCTGTGATCGCCCCGGAGCCCGGAATCCATGGAGCCCACAATGGCCATGGCCCCCACACAATACATCAGCGACGCCGTCACAAAGCCTTTTCCAAAATTGCCGTCGTTTTCCCCGGAAGCAAAGCGCTTTTCCAGGCGTGCGCCCAGGTTATCCAGCCGCTTTTCGATTTTCAGCCATACCCCCAGGCAGCCGCCCGCTACCATGGAAAGAATTACGATCATTTCATTGCTGGTGCCTAAAGCGCCCTTTAATCCAATCAGCACCACACACAGGCCCATGCCCGTGGTAAGGGTGGTGCGCAACTGCTGGGACAGCCCTTTTCGTAAAAGTAGCCCCAGGAGAGAACCCAAAATAACAGCGGCCACGTTTACCAATGTACCGATCATCATTCATCCCTACTTTCGTAATCAGAAGCTACTTTTTAGTATATCACAGAATCACAGTGCGGTTTGGTCTGCCTTTGTATTCTTTTGCATAGGGTGTGGGGGAGGGATGCGGATGAAAAAATACGGAAGCGCCCTGGCCTTTGGCATTCTGGCCGGAGCGATGGTGGTATTCCCCCGGGAAGCGGCGGCAGCGGCGCTGCAGGGGCTTATGCTGTTTGCTCAATCCGTATTGCCGGTATTGGGGCCGTTTATGGTGTGCATGCTGATGCTGTCCAGTCGCCTGGGGGGCAGCCCCCCGTGGGCAGCTGCCCTTTCCTGGCTGTCCGGTTCTCCAGGGGGCGCCAGAATGATGCAGCTTTATTCTCTTCGGGGAAAAACCGCTCTTCGCTATGCTGCCATCACCGGCACCATGAGCCCCATGTTTTTTCTGGGCACGGTGGAGCAATGGCTGGGAAACGCAGGGGGAGGATGGCTGATTTTTCTTTCTCATGTGCTGGGGGCGATTGCATCAGGGCTGTGCTTTCGGGGAAAGAAAGAAAAGGCGGAAGCCCATCCTGTGCCCACTCCATTTTTTCAGGCCCTTCGGGATGCGGCCCAGGCGCTGCTCACCGTGGCCCTTTGCATGATGCTGGGGTGCACGGCGGCAAAAATGGCGGCCTGCGCATTGCCGGGGCTATCGCCTGTATGGGCGGCGGCGCTTCAATGCGGCTTGGAGGTGACGGCAGGAACGCAAGCCCTCATTGCCCTGCATTTACCCCATACGCCCGCCCTGGTGTGCGCCGCCTGTTCCTTTGGCGGGCTTTCTCTGCTTTTGCAAAACGCCGCCTTCTGGCAGGAGAGCGGCGTGGGTATGGGAAAACTGCTGCTCGTGCGCCTGCTCCATGGCATATTCTCTTTTTTCGTCTGCCTGCTGCTGGGGGGTTGACAAAAATTTTCCTTTTCGCTATAATGATCTTCGACCAGCAAAGGCGCTGCGTATGGCTTTTACGCAGCCCTTTTTCTTTATCAAGATGGGAGGAACCGGGAATGAATCTCCAGGAAACCTTTGGAAGCCTCGTATTTAATGATGCGGTGATGCGGCAGCGGCTGCCCAAGGAAACCTATCGGGTGCTCCACCGCACCATTGCTGAAGGGCGCACCCTGAATGCGGAAGTGGCCAGCGTGGTGGCCAATACCATGAAGGACTGGGCCATCGAAAAGGGCGCCACCCACTACACCCACTGGTTCCAGCCCATGACCGGGATCACCGCCGAAAAGCACGATTCCTTCCTTTCCCCCATTGAGGGCGGCGGGGCCATTATGGAATTTAGCGGCAAGGAATTGGTACGGGGCGAATCCGACGCCTCCTCCTTTCCCTCCGGCGGCCTGCGCTCCACTTTTGAGGCCCGGGGCTATACTGCCTGGGACCCTACCAGCTACGCCTTTATCAAAGGAGATACCCTGTGTATCCCCACGGCTTTTTGCGGTTATGGCGGCCAGGCCCTGGATAAAAAAACCCCCTTGCTTCGCTCCATGCAGGCGCTGAGCCATCAGGCTAAGCGCATCCTGCGCCTCTTTGGCCATAATGACGTGAAGCGCGTGATCGCCACAGTGGGCCCGGAGCAGGAATATTTTCTTATTGACCGGGAATTGTATGAAAAGCGGAAAGATTTGATCTATACTGGCCGCACATTGCTCGGCGCCCGTCCGCCCAAGGGCCAGGAATTGGACGATCATTACTTTGGCAATCTCAAGCCCCGGGTGGCGGCGTTTATGCGGGAAGTGGACGAGGAGCTTTGGAAGCTGGGGGTATCCGCCAAAACGGAGCATAACGAGGCCGCCCCCTGCCAGCATGAATTGGCTCCCATCTTCACCACCGCCAACCTGGCCACCGATCATAACCAATTGACCATGGAAACCATGAAGCGGGTGGCCGCCAAGCATGGCTTTGCCTGCCTGCTCCATGAAAAGCCCTTTGCCGGGGTGAATGGCTCGGGCAAGCACAATAACTGGTCCATGTCCACCGATACCGGGATGAATCTGCTGGAGCCTGGGGAAACCCCCGGTGAAAACGCCCAGTTCCTTTTGTTTCTGGTGGCGGTAATCAAGGCGGTGGATTTGCATCAGGATCTGCTGCGCATTTCCGTGGCCAGCGCAGGCAATGATCACCGCCTGGGCGCCAGCGAAGCGCCCCCTGCCATCATCTCTATTTTCCTGGGGGATGAATTGGAGGCCATTTTGGAGGCCCTGGAGCATCACAGTGCCTATGAAGCGGGCCAGCGCACGGAAGTGAATATCGGGGTAAAAACCCTGCCACGCATCCCCAAGGATACCACCGACCGAAACCGTACCTCCCCCCTGGCTTTTACCGGCAATAAATTTGAATTCCGCATGCCGGGGTCTGCCATGTCCATTTCCGAGGCCAATGTGGTGCTCAATACTGCCGTGGCCGATGTGCTTATGGGATTTGCCGAGCAATTGGAAAAGGCGGAGGATCTTCGGGCGGCCGTGGAGCAGATCGTGGTGGATACCATCACCAATCATAAGCGCATTATCTTTAACGGCAATAATTATTCCGCCGAATGGAAGGAAGAGGCCCATCGCCGGGGGCTATTGGATCTGCCCAGCACCCCGGACGCCCTGCCCTATCTGATCTTGCCCAAGAATATCGCCATGTTTGAACAGCAGCGGGTGTATACCGGCGAGGAACTCCATAGCCGCTATGAAATTCAATTGGAAAATTACTGCAAGGTAATTTCCATTGAGGCGCATACCATGCTGGATATTGTGAACAAGGAAATTATTCCCGCTATTATGAATTATTCCCGTCAGGCGGCGGAAGCGGCCCTTAGCAAGCGGGCGCTGATTCCTGATCTGCAATTGCCCTGCGAGGAAAAATTGGTGAAGCAGCTGTCCATTCTCCTGGGCAGCATCAGCGCCAAGGCGGAGGCATTGCATGAAAGCGTGCTGGCTTTGAGCAATGTGGATACGCCGCTCCATCAGGCCCGCCACTGCCGGGACAGCATTTTCCTGGCGATGCAGGAATTGCGCTGCCTGGTGGATGAAGCCGAAATGATCACCGATGAAAAGGCCTGGCCCTTCCCCGGCTACGGCGCTTTGCTCACTACCAAATAATCAGCTGTGAAGGAACGATGGGGGCTCTGCCCCTTCACCCCGCCAGGGACATAAGTCCCTGGATCCATCCTCCGGATATTGCATGATTTCATCTGCAAGCAATGTGCCGGTGGAACGCCAAGTGACGAATATCGCCCACGGGCATGGCGGCATATATGCCGCCAGCCGGATGATTTGCATCCGGGGAAACGAGAAAAATGCCGGTTGGAGAAAGCTTGCTTTCTCTCCCGGCATTTTCTCGTTTTCATTGTGCCCGTGAAATATTTCGTCGGCTCCTCAAGCTTCTTGCGGAAGCTCCATCGTTTTGCCGGATTGTCCCATCGCATACCGGAGTCCAGAGGACGATGTCCTCTGGCGCGGGGGTACGGGGGCCGAGGAGGCCCCCTGCCTGGTCATGTAGGGAAATAAGCTTCCACAAGAAACCAGCAGGGAAGCAGCCGTTCTGCCCGGATATAGCCCCTTCCGCCGATATATCCGCCGCCCCAGTAAATGAGGTTTTCCGTTTCTTCCCGGAGCTCCCAGGGCATCATTTTTTGAAAAGTATCTGTTTGCAGGTAGGCACCGATATCGCAATGGTCATCAGGCAGATAGACGACCACTTTGTACCCTTCCGGATGATTTTTCGTCCAGCGAAAACGCAAAATCAGTCCATCATTCAGGGCAGCAATACTTCTCAGCGCAGGTGCACTGCAATGAACAGGAAGAGTGGATGGAGAAAGAAGCCCGTCAACCTGGGGCCAGCGCTTTTCATGAAGGCGAATCAGGCGTTTCAGATCATCGGGGGAATCGGACGGAAAGGAAAGCCAGGAGAACAGGGGCCCTGCTATCAGAAAAATGGCAAGAAGAAGGAGAAGCCAGCGCCGTTTCTTTTTCATGAGGTTGCCTCCTTTTTCAGTGGCCTAAAAAGAAATCCCCCACCGGGCATACGATGGGGGAGAAAAACGAAGATTACAGCTTGCACTCCAGCTTGGCAAGTTCGTCCACCACGTAGTTGTATACGAAGTCCACCGCTTCGTCCACGGGCTTCTTTTCCTGCATGGACTTATCCCGGGCGGAGATTTCGATGGTGCCGTTTTTCAGGCCCTTGGGGCTGATCACGATGCGAACGGGCACGCCGAACAGGTCTGCATCGGAGAACATTACGCCCGCGCTCACAGGCCGGTCGTCCCAGAGCACTTCCACGCCCTTTTGAGTAAGCTCATCATAAATCTTTTGGCTCATGGCGGCTACATCCGCGTCATCCGCCCGGAGGGAGCAGATCTGCACATGCCAGGGAGCGATGGAAATGGGCCAGATGGGGCCGTAATCATCCCGGTGCGCTTCGCACACGGAGGCAGCCAGACGGCCTACGCCAATGCCGTAGCAGCCCATGATGGGGTTCTTAAGGGTTCCGTCCTGGGCCACATAGGTCATGCCCATGGATTCGGTATACTTGGTGCCCAGCTGGAAGATATTGCCCACTTCAATGCCCCGGGAGGTGTAGATGCTGGGCTTGCCGCACACGGGGCAGATGCCGCCGTCATAGGCCTTGGCCACGTCCACATATTCCACCTTGCCCATTTCCCTTTCAATATTGAAGCCGGTGTAATGCATATCGGCTTCGTTGGCGCCGGTGGCAAACCAGTTGATGCCCTTCAGGGAAGCATCGTATACCACCCGCACGTCCTTGGGCAGGCCCTTGGGGCCGATAAAGCCGGCAGCGAGGCCGCATTCGGGGGTGATTTCGGCGGCGTGGATTTCCGCCTTCAGATAATTGCGCAGCTTGGTTTCATTAATATCCAGATCGCCCCGGAGGAAGGCCACCACGTATTTATCCGTGAGGTTTTCCTGATAGACCACGGCTTTGCAGGTGGCGGTGGGGGCGATTTTGAGGAAAGCGCACAGATCTTCGATGGTTTTCACATTGGGGGTAGCCACCTTTTCAAGCTCAGCCACTTCGCCCGCTTCGTTTTTCACGATGCAGGGGGCGGCTTCCATATTGGCGCGATAGTCGCAATCGTGGCAGAGCACGATGGTATCCTCGCCCACGGCGGTGAGCAACATATATTCGTGGGATACCTTGCCGCCCATCATGCCGCTGTCGGAGGCCACGGCCACTACTTCCGGCACGCCGGCCCGGGCAAAGATGCGGTTGTAGGCATCGTAGCAGATCTGATAGTAGCGTTCCAGATCTTCCTGGGAGGTGTGGAAGGAATAAGCGTCCTTCATGGTGAATTCCCGCACCCGGATCAGGCCGCCGCGGCAGCGGGGCTCGTCGCGGAACTTGGTCTGGATCTGATAGATCATGAAGGGATACTGGGTGTAGCTGTCGGCCACGTCCCGCACGAAATGCACGGAGGCTTCTTCATGGGTCATACCCAGCACCATATCGGCACCGGAGCGATCCTGGAAGCGGAGCAGCTCGGAGCCAATGGAATCAAAGCGGCCGGATTCCTGCCAAAGGGTGGCGGGCATGGCCACGGGGAAGAGCAGCTCCTGGCCATCGATGCGGTTCATTTCCTCGCGGATGATCTTTTCGATCTTGGAGGTGATGCGCTTGGTGACGGGGAAGAGGGTGAAAATACCATTGCCCACGGCCTTGATATAGCCGCCGCGCATCATCAGCGCCTGGGAAGCGATCTGGCAATCGGCGGGGGTTTCCTTATAGCGCTTGGATACGAGATTTTTTACCTTCATGGGGAAAGTCACTCCTTTTATCATTTTGGGAAGAAAAAAGCCCCGCCCCTTTGCAGGGGCGAAGCCATAACTTCGCGGTACCACCTTGCTTCAACGCAGCATGCGTCCTTTGCCTGCCCTGTATCGGGAGCAGCCCGGCGATGATTAATCGCGGACGCACGGGCGGGGAACCGGCCATTGCGCGCTTTCAGCCAAGGCGCGCTCTCTTTTTGCGGCGGGCATTTTCCCATGCAAAGCCTGTGGAGTTGAGAGCATTATACAGGATTTTGATAGAAAATGCAAGGCTTTTGCGGAAAAAGCGGTTGCTCAGCCCAGATCCACGATAATGGGCAGGATCATGGGGTTGCGCTTGATCTTTTCATAGATGAAGCGGTGAAGTTCATCCTTGATGCGGTTTTTGATGCTGGGCCAGTCGCTGCCCTCAATACGGCCGTAGGAAGCGATGATGGTGCGCACCACATCCCGGGTGGACTCAATGATATCCTCGTTTTCGCGCACATACACAAAGCCACGGGAGATCACATCCGGGCCGGAGACCAATACGCCGTTGGTGCGGTCAAAGGCCATGGCCACGATAATCAGGCCATCCTGGGAAAGATGCTTGCGGTCGCGGAGCACCACATTGCCCACGTCGCCAATGCCAAGGCCGTCTACCAGCACTTCGCCCACCGGCACGGTGCCGGCGATGGAGAGGGCGTCCTGGCTCATTTCAATTACCTGGCCGCTGACGGGGAGCACGATATTCTGGCGCTCCATGCCCAGGGTTTCGGCCAGCTCGGCGTGCTGCCAGAGCATCCGGTATTCACCGTGCACAGGGATGAAATACTTGGGGCGCACCAAAGTATGCATCAATTTGATTTCTTCCTGGCAGGCGTGGCCGGATACGTGCACTTCGGCCATGGCTTCGTAGATCACTTCCGCGCCGCAGCGATAGAGCTGGTTGATTACCCGGGAAACGAATTTCTCGTTGCCGGGGATGGGGGTAGCGGAAATGATCACCTTATCGCTGGGCTTGATCTGCAATTTCCGATGCTCGGAGAAAGCCATGCGGGTCAGGCCGCTCATGGGTTCGCCCTGGCTGCCGGTGGTGAGAATGAGAAGCTCATCATCCCGGTAGCTATCCAGGTCGTCCACTTCCAGGAGATAATCGTCTGGAATGGTGAGCTCGCCCAATTGCATGGCCACCCGGCTTACGGCGATCATGCTGCGGCCGATAAAGCACACCTTCCGGCCAAAGCGGATGGCGCTGTCGATCACCTGCTGGAGCCTGTTGATATTGCTGGCGAACATGGCCACGATCACCCGGCCCTGGGCATTGCGGAACTGATTGATGAAGGTTTCGCCGATCTTGCGTTCGCTCATGGTGTAGCCGGGGCGCTCGATATTGGTGCTTTCGCACATCAGCGCCAGCACGCCGGCATCGCCCAGCGCGGCCAAGGCGCTTAAATCGGTCACTTCGCCGTCCACGGGGGTATAGTCGATTTTAAAGTCGCCGGAATGCACCACCGTGCCGGCAGGGCAGGTGATGGCCAGGGCGCAGGCGCCGGAGATGGAGTGGTTCACCTTGATGAATTTCACGGTGAACTGGCCGATCTGCACCTCGTCCCGGGGCATGACGGAATTGAAGGGAATGCCGTTTACCCGGTGCTCTCTCAGCTTGATATCAATCAGCGCCAGGGTGAGCCGGGTGCCCCAGATGGGGGCGGGCACCTGCTGCAGGATATAGGGGGTGGCGCCGATATGGTCTTCGTGGCCGTGGGTGAACACATAACCCCGTACCCGATCTTTATTGGCCACCAGGTAGGAGGCGTCCGGGATCACCAGATCGATGCCCAGCATATCCTCCTTGGGGAAGATGGAGCCGCAGTCCACCACCAGAATGTCGTCTTCATATTCAAAGGCGGTCATGTTCTTGCCAATTTCATCTACACCGCCCAGCGGGATAATACGAAGCTTAGGGGATTGAGCCATCAATAATCCTCCTTTCATGAGGGGAAAATTTTACACAAAGAAAACGATTTGTGCCATCGTATTGGATTTTGATTTTGGATGGGAAACCGTAGGTTTATATAACCGAAAAGCAGATCACCATTCTTTATGTATTATAGCATAATCTTTTCTGAATTACCAGCATAAGATTTTGACAAATTCCCGGTTTCATTCTCGGTCAAATCAAATAAATTGCACAAATGATGGAACGAAACCGGCCATTCTGAACATCGACATGAGGAAACTGGCAAAGGAAAAGGGCATGGGCAGGAAACGAAAAAAGTTTACGAAAGCTGCCGTTGTCCAGATGATCAGGATGTGATATAATCAATAAATCGGAGGCCTCTCCAAAAAGGGCCTGACGGAAGGGAGAGTAATCAAGTGATTCTTTGCGATACGCATGCAGATACGCTTTATAGCTGGGCGATGCGCCCGGATGCTCCTAAAGATGTGGACCTGGAAAAGCTGCAAAAAGGCCATGTGAATGTGCAAACCATGGCGCTCTACGTGGGCGGTAGCCCGGAAATTGATCAAATCCGGGTGGTTTTTGATAAAATGGAAATGGCCAAGGAAAAACTGGTGCAGGAAGGATGGAAGCAGCTTTCCGATTATCGGGACGCTTCTGAAAATGAATCTGCTTTTGTGCTTTCTGTGGAAGGGTGCGATCTTTTGCAAAAGGACCTTTCCCTTTTGGAAAAATGGCGGCGCATGGGAGTGCGCATGGCGGCGCTCACCTGGAATTATGAAAACAGCGTGGCCACTCCTGCCAGCGTGGGTCCTGATCAGCCCTTGAAGCCCTTTGGACGGGAAGCGGTGAAGGAAATGGTGAATCTTGGCATTGCGGTGGATACCTCCCATCTCAATGTGCGCGGATTCTATGATCTTTTGGATATGGGCGTAAAGCCCCTGGCCTCCCATTCCTGCTGCACGGCTCTTTGCAATCATAAGAGAAATCTGACCGATGATCAGCTTCGGGATCTGTTTCAGATGGGCGGCTATGTGGGGGTGAATTTCTATCCTCATTTCCTGCGGCAGGGAGGAAATGCCGGCATCGAAGATGTGTGCGATCATGTGATGCATATGATTTCTCTGGGCGGCGAGGATTACGTGGGCTTCGGCTCCGATTTTGACGGGATTGAGGTAAAGCCGGAGGGGCTCTGCGGCCCCCAGGATTTTCCCGCCCTGCTCTTGGCACTGAAGGCCCGCGGCCTTTCGGACGCTCAACTGGAAAAAATCGCCGGAAAAAACCTGCTGAATTATTATGACCGGATCGATCCCAGGGTATGAGGAGGAATTTACAAATGCTTGGCATCATTGGCGCCATGGATATGGAAGTGGAGAATCTTCGCCGGGAAATGCAGAATGTGACGGAGAAAACGGTGGGGTTCACCAAGTTTTATCAGGGGGAGCTCTTTGGCATGCCCGTATGTTTAGCCCGGTGCGGCATCGGTAAGGTGCACGCCGCCCTGTGTGCGCAGGCGATGATTCTGGAATATTCCATTGACGCCATGCTCAATATCGGCGTAGCCGGGGCATTGATGGAACAGCTTCAGATCGCCCAGATTGTGGTAGCTAAAAGCGCCGTGCAGCATGATATCGATACCACCCCCTTTGGCGATCCTTTGGGCATGATTTCCGGCCCCAATATCGTGCATATTCCCTGCGATGAAAGGCTTACCGCCCTGCTGGAACAGGCGGCGGATCGGGCGGGGGTTGCCCATATCTGCGCTGCCGTGGCCACGGGGGATCAATTTATTGCCAAGCTGGAAAAGAAAGATTTTCTGGCGCAGCAATTTGGCGCCGGGGCCTGCGATATGGAGGGCGGGGCCATTGCCCAGTGCTGCTATGAAATGAAGATTCCCTATGCTGCCTGCCGGGCCATTTCCGATACCCGCACAGGGGATGAGCAGGAATACCTGGTGAAGGCCAAGGAAGCTTGCCGGGCGGAGGAAAAGCTGCTTCGCTGCTTTGCCGCCCTTTATACGAAAGCATAAGGAGCGGAAAAAATGGATAAATGGGATCAGCGATTTATGGAAATGTCCTACCTGGTGGCTACCTGGTCCAGCTGTGTACGCCGCAGCATTGGCTGCGTGATCGTGAAGGATAAGCGCATTATGACCACGGGCTACAATGGCGCTCCTGCCGGCATGAAGACCTGTAAAGAAAAAGGGGAGTGTATGCGGATCAAGCTGGGCATTCCCAGCGGCCAGCGGGCAGAGCTTTGCTATGCCGCCCATGCTGAGCAAAATGCCATTATTCAGGCGGCCAAGCTGGGTATTTCCATTGACGGCGCTACGCTCTATTGCACCCATCAGCCTTGCTCCACCTGCGCCCGCATCATATGCAATTCGGGCATCAAGCGGGTGGTGTATGAGCAGGGATATCCCGATGATTTTTCTTTGGAAATTTTCAAGGAAACGGGCGTAAAGCTGGAAAAATTCTCCCGGGAAGAAGAAAAATAACCACGAAGGAGGCTTAAACGTATGAAGCGTATATTATCCGCATTGCTGATGGCAGCGCTGCTGCTATCCTGCAGCATGATGACTGCCTGGGCAGAGGACCCTGCTCCCATTCCCGTAATTCCTGAGGAGGAAATTACGCCCACGCCCAAAGGCATCCATCATTATATGCTCATCTGTATGGATTCCTGGGATACCAATCCCAATAATCTGGGCCATTCGGACGGCCTGGTGCTGGTTTCCGTGGATGAGTATGCCCAGCGGGTGATGCTCACCAGCTTTATCCGGGATATGCTTATTCAGCGCCCGGATGGAAAATTCGGCCGCATCAATAATATTGTGGGCTATTTCGGCGCCAATCAGGATGGCATTGAGGCGCTGGTTAAAACCATCAATACTCACTTTGATCTGAAAATCGAGGATTATATTGTGGTGGATTTCCAGCAGGTGCAGAATATTATTGACGCTGTTGGCGGGGTGGATATCACCATCACGGATAAGGAAGCCCAGTATCTGAAGAATTATTCCATCTCCCGTTCTTCCACTACGCCGGCATTGGCCGGCGGCGGCACCTATCATTTTTCCGGCCATGCAGCGGTGATTTATATGCGCATCCGCAAAGTGGCTAATATCGAAGGGGAAACCCAGGACGTGGGCCGCACCCGCCGCGCCCGGATCGTGCTCACCTCCATCGCCGATTCTCTCAAGGATATCACCTATGAGCAGGCGGAAAAGCTGCTGGACGTGATTGTGGATAACACCATTTTTACCAGCATGAGCACCAATGATATGCTGGATGCGTTAGATTTGGCGATGGAACTGAAGGGATCGGAAATTGAGCAAATTCGCATGCCCATCGATGGTTCCTATAAGCCCATGCCCGTGGCCGGGATGGCAACGCAGCAGATTGATTGGCTTGTAAATCGGGAGGCACTGCATACCTTCCTGTTGGATAGCTTTGTGGTGGTGGAGGAATAAAAATGATTCAAGCAGTAATTTTTGATATGGATGGCCTGCTCATGGATAGCGAACGGGAAGGGTTGTATGTGATGCAGGATTGCGGCAGGAAGCAGGGCATTGAGCTTCCTTTGGATTTGATCAAGAGCACCCTTGGCACCACCTATGCCCATTCCAAGGCGCTGTATAAGAGCCTGTATGGCGACAAGATCGACCCGGAGCAATTGTTTATGGATTTTAAGGCGGGCATGCGGGAATTGGCGGAAAGGGGCAAGGTGCCCCTGAAAAAGGGCGCCAAGGAGCTGCTGGAATATCTTAACGCCCATCATATTCCCTGCGCTGTGGCTTCTTCCAGCCCGCTGGTCATGATTCAACTGTATCTTGGCAAAACGGGAGTGCTGGATCATTTCCAGGCCTTGCTCAGCGGGGACAATGGTTTCCCCTCTAAGCCCGCGCCGGATATGTTTCTGGGGGCGGCCAAGGCCCTTGATATCGATCCTGCCCTTTGCCTGGTGCTGGAGGATTCGGTAAACGGCGTGAAGGCCGGCCGGAGCGCCGGGATGCAGGTAGGCATGGTGCCGGATATTTTGCCCTACAAGGAAGAACTAAAGCCTTATTGCGATTATGTGCTCAGCGATCTTGCTGCGGTGATTCCGCTGCTTCAGCGATGAACGGGGCCATTGTGTGCGTGGGCCGACTCAGGGAAAAGTATTTTTCCGGTGCTGCGGATGAATATTTAAAAAGGCTTTCCCGATTCGGTAAAATGGAAGTGGTGGAATTGCCCGATCTGCCCGAACCCCAGAATGCTTCCGATGCCCAGCGGCTTCAGGTGATGGAAAAAGAGGGGGAGCAGATATTATCCCGCATCCGTCCCGGCGATCATGTGATTGCCATGTGCATTGACGGCCCTCAGTATTCCAGCGAAGATTTTGCCAGGCGCCTGGCGGAAAATGATATGCGAGGCGGGCGGCAGGTGTTTGTGATCGGAGGATCCCTGGGCCTTTCCAAGGCTGTAATGAAGCGGGCAGATGAAAAGATTTCTCTTTCAAAAATGACCTTCCCCCATCAATTGGCCCGGGTGTTGCTGCTGGAGCAAATCTACCGCGCTTGTAAAATCAATGCGGGGGAAAGATATCATAAATAGCATAAGCGGCTGGCGCAAACTGCGCCAGCCGCTTTTTGATGGAACAGGAATTATTCCACGGGAATCAAGGCGAAATAGCCCAGTACATCCGTTTCGAAAACGATCTGCCCATCTATGATTTCGTATTCGATCTCCATGATCTCGCCGTTTTCATCCAGGAATACCAGGCGGAAATCTTTTATGGTTTCCTGGGCCACGGGAATGGAAATGCGCACCTTTTCTGTAAGCTCCACTTCCACTTCATCCACAATCAGCGTGACGGACATGATCTGCGCCTGGGGGTTTTCGGCCTGGAAGGCAGCAATAACGGTGTTTTCGATGATGGGTTCTTCTTTGGGAAGCTCGGGCACCGGCGTTTCTTCGGGCAGGATTCCTTTTTCCACATCCGCTGCTTCCTGTTCAATTGCCGATGTTTCTTCCGCGCCTGCAGCGGGAGCGGGAGTAGGAACGAATACAGGCTGTTGAATGGTAATGATCAACTGCACATTCTCGGTGGGCTTGGAAGTGACCGCAGGATCTGTCGCAACAAATTCAATCTTTGCTTCTTCCGGCTTCTCCACAATGGGCTGGGGGGTGGGTTGCGCTGTGGGTTCTGCAGTGGGCACAGGCGTCGGCTGGGGCTCTTCGCTTGCCACAAGTGCAATCGTGTAATTGCAGATGGGGCACTGCTGGCTGCCGTCTTCTGCCGTTTCAAGGGCGCAGGCTTCTTCCAGCTTTTCGCCGCAGTTATTCAGACAGAGCGCCGCATGGGTGCCGTTTTGCTGAGAAAGATATTCGCCAAAGTGATGCCCCAAGGCGTCAACCGTCTTACGAGTAAAGATATGGCAGATGGAGCAAGTGAACGTGTTGCTGCCGTTTGCAGTACAGGTGGCGGCAACGGAGCCGGAAAGATACCACTGATGCCCCGTAGCGGAACCGTAATCTTCCCAAACAGTCTCTTCGCAGTTTTGGCAAGCGTTGGCAATGTGGCCTTTTTCCGTGCAGGAGGGCGCCACGTTTTCAGCTTCATACCAGGCATGGCCGATAGCCTCGATCACCTCGGTGGTGGTTTCGTCACAGTTCTTGCAGGCGGTGACGATCTTTCCATCGACCGTGCAGGAAGGCGCTATGTTTTCGGCTTCGTACCAGGCATGACCGGTGGCGGCAATGACTTCGGTAGTGGATTCATCACAGTTCTTGCAGGCGGTGACGATCTTTCCATCGACAGTGCAGGAGGGCGCTATGTTTTCGGCTTCATACCAGGCATGACCGATAGCGTCGATCACCTCGGTGGTGGTTTCGTCACAGTTCTTGCAGGCGGTGACGATCTTTCCATCGACCGTGCAGGAGGGCGCCACGTTTTCGGCTTCGTACCAGGCATGTCCGGTGGCGGCAATGACTTCGGTAGTGGTTTCGTCACAGTTCTCGCAGGCGGTGACGATCTTTCCATCGACCGTGCAGGAGGGAGCCACGTTTTCAGCTTCGTACCAGGCATGGCCGGTGGCGGCAGCTTCTTCACTCTTGGCGGCACCGCAGCCCTCACAGCTGTAGGATATTTCGCCGGCCTGGGTGCAGGTGGCAGTAGAGGCACCGGCGCTCCAGGAATGATCATGTTCATACTGGCATTCTGTGCAGATGCCGTTTTTGTATTCATGAGCAGCCGTATCAATCGTTTGAGCGCAGCCCTTGCAGATGATCGCGTGCAGGGTATGGTCAGTGGCAAGGGGGCTGCACTCATTCTTGCCTGTGTGGGCGATGGTTGCTTCGCCTTCGGCTACTTTTCGATTGCACACATTGCAAACGGTGGGCTGTGTGCAATCGACAGTGTGCTTATGATCGGCAGGAAGCTCCATAAAGCAGGTGCTGCAGAAACCGCCCGAATGGAAATAGTGCTTCTGCTTTATGAACAATTTGCAAGATGGACAGGTGTACCAGTGGTAAGTGCTGTCATACTCCGTCTCGCTTGCATCCACGAAATGCTCCCATTGGGATTCCGGGAAAGTATTCAGGCAGATGGGGCACAGGCCGTTTTCAAAGCAGGCCAACAGATGCGTTTCAAGATAAATTCTGTTGTCACAATCGGAGCAAGTTTGCCAATGATGGGTTTGATCTGCCATGTAGTCAGTGCTGATTTCACCATGCTGAACATCAATATTGTCTGTAACAGTCAATCCGCAAACCAAGCACAAGCCGGGATTTTTGCAGGAGACAACATGGAGCGCGGCGGCAGTGCCGGAATAGGTCCCCCCGCAATCTACGCAAGTATCGGTGTGTTGGCAATCATTTTTGTGTGGGAAATGACTAAAGGTACCGCAAACTGAGCAAACGAGAGCATGGTGCGTGCTGGAATTATCATAAACAGCGGTAATATTTTGATGTTCCTCTTCTTCGCTTTGAGGTTGATTACAATCGATGCAGCGAAGCCAATGAGAGGTGGAGGTGAAATAGTAAACAATGGTTCCGTGTTCGCTTTCCAGAGAGGAATCTGCGAAGCCGCAGGTAGCGCATACCCCAGGATTGGTGCAGCTGGCAGAATGAGCAGCAAATTGGACTTTCTGCCCGCAATCGCCGCAATTATACCAATGGCCCGTTTCGTCCATTTGTATTTCACCGGCAGCCCAATGATTGCCTACATTGTTATCCGTGGGCTCTCCGCAGACGTCGCACTTAATCCAGTGGCCTTTTTCGTCATAGCCGTATTGCCAATTGTCGGTTACATGATCTGTGTTGCCGCCAGAATAGGCGCCGCCGCAGACAGCACAGGTGTCCGTGTTCAGGCAGTTGTTTTCGTGCGAAAAATAGCCTGTGCCGCAGATGTCGCAGGAAAGGACGTGGACATACTCGTTTTCATAAGCAATGCTTTTGTTCACATGAGATTCCCGATTAGAGGTTTCCATGCTGCAGAATCGGCACATTGTACAATGGAAATCATACCAAATGCCATAAATGAAATCATGGTTTCCTTCCAGGGAAGCGTCTTCATAGCCGCAATGGATACATACGCCGGAGGCGTTGCAGGCGGCAAAATGGGAGGCAAATTCGACTTTTTGCCCGCAATCGCCGCAATTATACCAATGGCCCGTTTTGTCCATTTGTATTTCACCGGCAGCCCAATGATTGCCCACATTATTATCCGTGGGCTCTCCGCAGACGTCGCACTTAATCCAGTGGCCGTTTTCGTCATAGCCGTATTGCCAATTGTCGGTTACATGATCTGTGTTGCCGCCAGAATAGGCGCCGCCGCAGAGAACACAGGTATCGGGATGCTGGCAATCGTTCAGATGCACGGATACGACGAAGCCGCATACATCGCAGTTGATGGTATGCACGTTTTCGTTGCTGTAGGTGTACTGGGGATTGACGTGCGGCTCCCGTTCAGACATGACCTCGTAGCAATATTCGCAGATGAGGCCGTGGGTGTAGCTGTTGAATGCATAGGTGGCGCTATGCTGTCCTTCCAGGGAGGCGTCTTCTATGCCGCAGTCGTAGCACACTCCGGGATTGGTGCAGGAGGCGTGGTGCGCTTCAAAATCATATGCCTGGCCGCAGCTGCCGCAATCGTACCAGTGTCCGGTAGCATCGCTCTGAATGACACCATTGCTCCAATGGGGGCCTACGTTATGTTCGGTGGCCTGGCCGCACAGATCACACTTGATCCAGTGGCCATTTTCATCATAGCCGTATTGCCACAGAGAAGTGTCATGATCAGCGGAACCGCTGGAGTAGGCAGCGCCGCAGTCTACACAGGTATCCGGATGGAGGCAGTTGTTACTGTGACTTCTCCAGAAGTCGCCACACACATCACAAGTAAATTTGTGATAAAATTCATCATCATAGGAACAGGAAGGGTTTACATGCGCCTCATTTTCGGAAAGCGCCTGACCACAGTGCATGCAGGAGAGCCAATGAGTGGAAGCGTCGATAGAATAGGTTGGATCGTGCTGCCCTTCCAGGGAGGCGTCTTCTATGCCGCAATCATAGCACACTCCGGGATTGGTGCAGGAGGCGTGGTGCGCTTCAAAATCATATGCCTGGCCGCAGCTGCCGCAATCGTACCAGTGTCCGGTAGCATCGCTCTGAATGACACCATTGCTCCAATGGGGGCCTACGTTCTGCTCGGTGGCCTGACCACACAGATCACACTTGATCCAGTGGCTATTTTCGTCATAGCCGTATTGCCACAGAGAAGTGTCATGATCAGCGGAACCGCTGGAGTAGGCAGCGCCGCAGTCTACACAGGTATCCGGATGTAAGCAATCATTGCGGTGTTCGCCTGATGAGAAGATGCCACAAATTTCACAGGACAAAAAATGATAGGCAGGTGCTTCCAAGTTAAAAGTATAAGAAGGATTGATATGGGCTTCTTCATCGGATTGCGTGGAGCCGCAATCGGTGCAGATAAGCCAGTGACCAGAATCTGTGCCAGTGTAACTCGTATGGGCATGTACATGATTCAACGGAACATCCGTTGCGCCACAAGCCGCACAAGTCCCGACACTCATGCATGTGTCGTAGTGGTCGCATTCGGTGCTGGATGCGGATGCCGCCCACAGGGGGAGCAGCAACAGCGAGAGGAAAACAAGAAGCTTTTTCATGAGCTCAAGTCCTTTCCATATTTGGGAATTTTTTTCATATAATCCTATCACAGTTTTTTGTATATTTCAAGTGTTTTTTCACAAAAAAAACACAAAAGCTTCGCTTTGTGGGCGAAGCTTTCAAAAAACGGCATCAATTTTAGAATACCAATTGCACCAGCAGCATGTAAAATATCGTGCCGCCGGCGATGGAAAGCAGCATCTGGCGTTTCCAAAGATGCAGCCCTGCTACCAGCAAAATGGCCATAAGTTCCGGCAATCCATGGCTGCCGGAAAGGAGGGATACGTCCTTTAAGCAATACACCACCAGCATACCAAAGAGCGCTGCGGGGAGCGCCTTGCCCAGGTACTGCACAAAGGAGGGCGTTTCCCGGCGGGAAGAAAAAATCAGGAAGGGCAAAAAGCGGGTGGCCATGGTGGCCAGAGCGCAGATCAAAATGGTGATCAATTGCTGGGAAAGGGTCATGATAATCCACCTGCCTTTTCAATGGGCTTGCGGAAGGCGGCAAGCAGCATCAGCATGCAAAGCATGGTGGGGATCAGGAAGGAATCCCTGCCAAAGAGCAAAAGGCAGAATACAGAGGCAGCCACGCCAATCAACGCGGTATAGTGCTTTTTTTCTTTCAGCCATTGCTCCAGAAAGATGACTACAAACATGGCCGTCATCACAAAATCCAGCCCCTTGGTATTAAAGGAGATCACCTCTCCCAGCAAGCCCCCCAAGGTGGCACCAGCAATCCAGTAAAGCTGATTAAGGAGCGTGACGAAAAACATGCAAAGGCCCTCGTCTGCCTCTTTAGGAAACTGGGCGGCATAGTTAACGGAAAAGCTTTCATCGCACATGCCAAAGATCAAATAGAATTTCTTCCATCCCGTGCCCTTGTATTTTTCCAGCATGGAAATGCCATAGAAAAGATGGCGCGCCTGAATCATCAGGGCCATGAGCAGGGTCTGCACCGGGGCAAAGGCCCCCAGCAGCAGGGAGGCACACACAAATTCCAGGGATCCTCCGAAAATAGTGACGCTCATGAGCAGGGGATAAAGAAAGCTGAAGCCGTTTACATTCATCAGGATTCCGTAGGACATGCCAAGGAATAAAAAGCCCGCCAGGATGGGGATGGTTTTGGGAAAAGCAAGTTTCAATGCCTGCAAGGATTTGCTGTTTTTGCGTTGCGGTGTCGCGGTTTGCATACAGGTGCTCCTTTTTGCGTGGTACAGATTTGTTATATCATTGGCCGGGCGGGGATTCAAGTATATAAATTGTATTAAATTTTCAGCTTTATGAAGGCGCATTGAAATTGCCTTTTGGCTGGTAGAAAAAATAACGCTATGGTGTGATCATAGCGTTATTATGGGCTATATTAACAATATAAAATATCACCAGATGCTGCCTGCTTATTCGATTACAATAATTTCGTATGCATCGATCTTGTTCAGGGTAAAGCTGATTTGCCAGCCGCTTTCGCATACATTTTCAACTTTCGCACCACGGATAGAGTGGATGGAAAAGCGATCCTTTTCGATGCCGAAACCTTCTAGATTGAGTGTGAACGACACGTTGTAAAGAGGCGTTACCGCTTCAATGGGCCTTGACATGGCGCTGGTCAGGTTGATAATGTGCAGAATGAAGCGGTCTTTCTGCCTTCTGAGCACCACTTCATACAGGCCGGATGCATCGGATACGACTGTGCTGCGGGAGGTGAGATCAACGAACCGGCGGATAATCTTGCCGTATTCCACAATGTTTCTGTGGGTCGCTGCAGTTTCGCCGTAGTTGCCGCTGAAATAATACGCAGTTCCCTTTCCGTATGCATGCTTGGTGAGCGCGGGATATCTTTCGTCATCGCCGGGCAGCGGCGTGTATCTGCCGGCCATGGGATAATTGACGCGCATCAGCACTTGGGCGTCATCCGCATAATTCCATTCGGCATTGAGAATGGGCGCCGGAATCCTCGGGAATGTGAGGGGAGCCAGGAGCGGATCGTTTTTTTCCTGGAACAAGTATGCCACGCCAATGAAGGGGGACAGATGGATTCGGGGCTCGCCCCGGATGCCAAGCACATCGGCAAGCTTGGATTGAAAAGCATAGCTGCCATCTTCATTGTACATGCCCACGTCAAAATTGGCGAGCAGATTGCCGCCCCCTGCCACATATTCCGCGATCAGCTTCGCCGTTTCATCGGACAGACAGGCTACCTCGGGAAGAATAACGGAATCATATTGCTTAATGGTGCCGTTGAGTACGCTTACCTCATCGATGATATCAAACTGGACATGATTCCTTATCAGCATATCGTATACGGAAATCAGCTCGCCAAAGTGGTCACCGCGCTCCGCAAAGCCGGACTTGCGCGCCGCGACAAAGTCGCTGTCTTCAACGCTGGAGGCGTAGTTATTCGCCGTGTGCTGCGACCACATCAGCGCAACCCTTGCGCATACCTTGGATGGGCCGAAAATGTCCCTGTGGCCGAGCACAAACTCGTTCATTTCTTTGGCTGTCCGTGCGCTTTGAGTGTTTATGAACTCGGATGCAGAAAAATGAACGCCGTACCAGACATTGGAGCCGTTTGAATAACTCTGGGCATAGGCGAGCAGGGTTTCAGCGGGGGTGTGCAGATAATACGAAATACCGGAAACGTTGCCTGCAAAGAAGCAGACGATGGGCTTCTTGCCGGCGAGGGTATCGCCTTCGAT
Organism: Clostridiales bacterium; assembly: GCA_015056125.1. Lineage (GTDB taxonomy): Bacteria > Bacillota > Clostridia > Christensenellales > Aristaeellaceae > RUG563. The sequence goes on from SVGW01000001.1 coordinate 58,346, forward strand.
GCATTCCAGGTGCTTTGCTTTGCTGCTGAGCTGCCACAGGCCTGCCGCGCCCATGCGATGCTCGTGGAAGCCGCCCTCGGCGCCAATGATATCCACATAGTCGTAAAGTTTTCTGGTGCTGCTTCCGGTAATATCGGCTCGCAGCGCGGAATTGTTCAGATACAGCGCTATTTCCGGATTGATGCTTTTGACGATATCGTGGGTTTCCTTCACATGCCGGGTAGCCGATTCAATGCGCATGGTCTGCAGTTCGATCCTGGTTCCCTCATAAATGGAATGCCCAAACCGCTTTTCAAAATCGGCCCGGCATACGTCGCAGTAGCAGCCGTTATCGCGCATAATGGGGCCGTCCAGAAAGATGCCGTCAATATCGTGCCTGGCAAGGTGTTCAATCTCTTTGAGGAAATTTTTGTGCCACGGCCCGTTGGGATTGACACAGACCAGATTATAGATAGAATAGGCCTTCATGGGCTGGCCGTCTTTCGTCAGCTGCAGCCAGTCGGGGTGCTCTGAGGAGGTCTGTTCACTAATGCTGTGGGTATTGTAATATACAATTTCACGAATGCCGTGGGCATGGGCCTTTTTCAAATAAGCATCCAGCTTTTTCCCATGCTTTTCTTCGCTGTAATAACCGAAATGGCTATTTTCATTTGCAACCAGATGCAGATTCTGCTCGGTATTGAAGCCGTATTTAGCCACATATTCATCCAGCACCCAATTATCGTCATCGCCCAAATTGCACTGCACCGCGCTGATCGTAAGCGGCTGCTCCTGCCACCAATGCTTTTTATTTTCCATGTGTCATCATCCTTTCATCGGAACCGAAATTCTTTCAGGGCCTGTCAGTAAATAACTTAATACATTCAGTAAATTAATTGGATGCTATCATGAAACGTGTGATTTGTCAAGATGAAAAATGCTTTTTTGACGAATCGGCCGCTGATTAATCGGTTGGAAAACAGCAATCAAACATATACGTGCATAATCCGCGCTGTGCTGCCAGCTTGCTATTGTATAAAACGTCAATTTCAAAATTTCTCGAATCGGGGCCTGTGATTTTTGAAAGGATAGCATTTCTTAAATACTTTTTTTGGTCTTGCGTCATTTTTTCCGCATATGAGCCGGTAAGGATTACATCTGTGTCACAGATATTGATGGCAGTTGAAATGCCTATTGCAAAATATTCCAACACCATATTTGTGAGCACGCCATTATTTTCCTTTATGAGTTTTTTGATAACGGCTTCCAGGCAGCCTCTCTGTCCGCAGGAGCACAGTTCATCGCTGAACAGCTTGATATGCCCCAGCTCACCATGCATACAATGTGCGCCATGCTGTATCTTTCCGTGAATAACAGTGGATAAACCGATTCCTGTACGGTCCAAAATAAAAAGCTGAACATGAGATGCATTGTTATTTTTTCTGCGATTGGATGCTTCTGCCAAGGCCAGAAGGTTGGTTGCTCTTTCCAGATAAACATGATCCCCGAACAGATCGGAAAAAAGAGCGGCCACATCAATGTTTTTCCAACCCAGTTCAACGGATAATGTCAATCTGCGTTGGGCGGAATGGATGATCCCCGGTAAAGTTAATGCAAAACCTGTAATTTCATCCATTTTGCACAGCTTTTTGTCTAAAACAGCATGTATTGTTTTTTTGATTGTTTTTGCAAATGCGGAGGGAGAAACATTTGCCGGTACGTTTAAAGTCTCTTCGAATAAAATATCCCCGTTCAGATTCATCAGATATAAATTTTTCGATATCCAGTCAAACGCAAAAAATAAGATATTCTTTCCGTCAAATTCTATATATAAAGGCTTCCGGCCCCCTGTGGATACACCGCAAAAACACTCGTGAATCATTCCGCTTTCTTGAAACTGCCTGATAATTTGCGTAACAGAGGCACGGCTCATATCAATGTTTTTCCAGATTTCCGTTCTTGATACCGGTGCATTTTCCCTTATATAACGCAGAACAATATTACGATTTCGCAGGGCCGCATCGCTGTGCGATAAAAAAATATGATTCATGTAAATCATACCACCTTACTTTACTGACTGTGAAAAGTATAATCTTTCTGGCGGCAAAAGTCAAGCTGACCGAATGCAGGCGCGCAGGCTGCGGTATATCAACCCGATCCAATATATTGCGTTTGACCGAGCATTTTCGGGATCAAAGCGGGCCGCCCGTTCGTTCATTAGATGTTTACTGTACTTTCGGGAAAAGAAGTGATATAATATCAAGGTACAGCTTTTCCAAAGGAGGTGTGCTATGAAGCGGCGGCGCTTTGAAAAGAAAGATGCATGGCAGGAAATGCCATTGAACGAATATGAGGGCCAGCAGGAGTATGCGGATGAAGCCGGCCAGGAAATGAGTGAAGAATTGCATCCCCAGCAGGCCTGGGAGTATCAAAGCCCTCAGGAAGGCTATGATATGCCGGTGGAGGGCTGGGCCTATGAAGAGATGATGGAGGAGGAAAAGCCCCCTAAGCAGACGATTTTTAAGCCCCGGAGCCGGAAGCCTTCTTTTATTCTGGCGGTGCTGGTGAATTCCTTCAGAATGCTGGTGCTGTTGATTTTGCTCTTTGGGCTGGCGGGAGTCGGCGCGGTGGTGGGCGTGGCCAAGGCCTATATGGAAACGGCGCCCACCCTGGATTTGGCCGCTATTGACGATCAGGCGCAGACCTCTTTTATCTATGACGCCAACGGCAACCAGATCACCGAGTACCGGGGGATTGAAAACCGCATCATGGTATCCATCGATACCATGCCGCTGATGCTGCAGCATGCCTTTGTGGCGGTGGAGGATGCACGATTTTATACCCATAACGGGGTGGACGTGAAGCGTATTATCGGCGCCTTTATCACCAATTTTATTTCCGGCTCCCAGCAGGGCGGCTCCACCATCACCCAACAGCTGATTAAAAATACCCTTCTTTCCAGCGAGCAATCCTATAAACGAAAAATTCAGGAGGCCTATCTGGCCATGCAGCTGGAAACCCGCTATACAAAAAATGAAATTCTGGAATCCTATTTAAACACCATCTACCTGGGCGAGGATTACTATGGGGTGAAGGTGGCCGCTTACGGCTACTTTGGCAAAGAGAACCTGCATCAGCTGACGCTGCGGGAATGCGCCATGCTGGCGGGAATGACCACCAATCCCTATTACTACAACCCCCGCCGGAATTACTATACCCGCCAGAGCGATACCACCGATTACCCCATGATCACCAACGACCGCACCGATTATGTGCTCAGGTGCATGTATGAAAATCAGTTTATTACCAAGGAGCAGTATCTGGCTGCGCTGAATCCCGGCTCTGCCAATGTGCTCTCCGTTTCTCCGGAATCCACGGAGCTTTATCCCTATGCTCACTATGTGGAATATGCGGTGCGGGATGTGGTGCAGGCGCTTTTAAAGCTGAATCGCCTGGAAAATACCTCTGCCAACCGCAATAAAATGGAAAATGAGCTGCGCACCGGCGGCTATCATGTGTATCTGGCCCTGGATACTCAGATCCAGACCATCGTGGAAAATACCCTTCAAAACTATAAGGATTATCCCTCCCTGCGCGATCCGGGGGATTCTGTTTACCGCGCCCGGAATTCGGATGGCACCTATGATGAAATCATCCAGCCCCAGGCGGCGGCAGTGGTGCTGGATTACAGAACGGGGGAACTGAAAGCCATCGTGGGCGGGCGTACGGCCCCTACCAAGCGAAAAACCCTGAATCGCGCTGCGGATATGAATATGCCTGTGGGTTCCTCCATCAAGCCCATCGCCGTCTATGCTCCAGCCATTGAACTGGGCGCAGGGGCGGGCTCCATTCTCTATAATATGCCCCTGCCCATCAAGGGATGGACGGGCAGCGATGGCAAGGATTCCTGGCCTAAAAACTATGGCGGCTCCTCCTACCGGGGGCCTGAAACCATGCGCACCGCCATTGTAAGAAGCGATAATACGGCGGCGGCTTATGCCCTGATGAATTTTGTGGGCGTGGAGCGATCGGCGGATTATCTTTTGCGCTTGGGGGTATCGGAAGAGCATATCAACCGCACGCCCTTTGGCCTGGCCCTTGGCTCCTCCGGCATTTCGCCCATTGAAATGGCCGTGGCCTTTGGCGTATTGGGCAATGGCGGCGTATATCAAAGCCCCATCACCTTCCTTGGCATCTTTAAAGAGGATGCTCAGGGCCAGATGATCAATATTTATGATGGCCATTCCAATCAGGAGCGTCGCCAGGTATTTGAGGCGTCCACCGCATGGCTCACCGTGGATATGCTCAAAGACGCCGTGTCCTCCGGCACCGGCACGGCAGCCAAAATTTCCGGTCAGACCGTGGCCGGCAAAACCGGCACAAACTCCGATCAGAAGGGTGTATTCTTTGCCGGGCTCACCGGCTGGTACTGCGCCAGCGTATGGATCGGCCATGATAATTATAAAGCGCTTTCCTCCAAAACCACCGGCGGCAATAGCGCGGCGAAGCTGTGGAAAGCCTTTATGCAGCCCATTCACCAGAATCTTTCCAACCGGGATATTATGGAAGGCAGCGCCTCGGATTACGGCTTGGTGAAGGTGACTACCTGCAATGTGTCCGGGCAATTGGCCACCGATGCCTGCCGTACCGACGCCATGGATTACGGCACCACCACCGATTACTGGCCCCGCTCCAGCGCCCCCGCCGTTTCCTGCCAAATGCACTATACCCTCACCGTGTGCACCTCTTCCGGGATGCTGGCTAGCGAATACTGTCCCTCCCGGGCCAATCAGGGCGTGGTGATGCTGCCCATCGGCCATCCCCTCTATGAATATACCAACTCTTCTTATGCCGCCATTCTTTCTGATTACCTGGGCGAATACGCCGCCCTTCGCCTCACTACGGACGGCAATGCCAATGCCGCTATGCTTCAGGGCTACACTTGCCCGGTGCATAGAAATGCAGGAAGCTATGAGCAGGCCATTGTGCAATCCCAGCTCTTGCCGGATGCCCAGCGCCTTCTTTCCCAGGCCCAGAATCAGCTGGCGGCCATGTCGCCCAGCTATTATGGCTACAACGCTCTGCTCAACGCCATTAATGATTTGAGCAGCGTGATCTACAGCAATCCCACCAGCGCAGAGTTGGCAGCCGCTATGACCCGGCTCACCCAGGCCATGGCTGCAGCTCAATAAGAAAATATCCTCTCCTAAAATTGACAGGATATGTCAATGTTGGAGAGGATATTGCTTTTTTTCAAAAAACAAGGTAAAATAGAAAAAGGTTACAAAGTGAACGAAGAAAGCGAGGGGTTTTATTCGTGGAAATGAACTATGTGTTTATGACCGACAGTGACAGCGATTTGCTCTATTCTATCGCTGATGAAAAAAATATTCCCGTTGTAAAAATGCCCTATATTCTTGACGGCAAGGAATACCTGGATGATAACGGCCGCGCCGGAATCGAAAAGGATTTTTTCGATCGGATGCGCGCAGGCGCCACGCCCAGCACTTCCCTTTTGCCCACGGAAGTGTATCTGGAATACTTTGAGCCCATTCTTAAGGAAAAGGATCTTTTGTTTGTGGCCTTTTCCTCCCAGATGTCTGCCACCATCAATAATGTGATGGAAGCCAAGGAGCAGCTCTTGGAAAAGTATCCCGAGCGCAAGTTCATCGTAGTGGATACTTTGAGCATTTCCGGCCCCATGAGCGTTCTGGTGCTGGGCGCTTATGAGCAGTATGAGCAGGGCAAGAGCATGGAGGAAGTGGAGCAGTGGATCCGGGATAATCGGCTGCGGGCTCAGGCCTATTTCACGGTGGAAGATCTTAAATATCTCCGCCGGGGCGGCCGTATTTCTTCTGCCAGCGCCGTGATGGGCACTGTGCTGGATATCAAGCCGATCATCTCTATGAGCCGGGCCGGTAAGCTGGAATCGGCCGAAAAGGTGCAAGGCCGGAAAAAGGCGCTGCGCACGGTGGTGGAGCGCACTGTGGAAAATATCGAAGAACCCGAAAATCAAACCCTGATCCTGCTTCATGCCGATGCCCCTGCCGAAGCCGAGCGAGTGGCCGAAATGCTGCGCCAGCGCATCCCCACCCTCCGGGATATCCGCATCCAGATGGTGGGCCCGGTGATCGGCGCCCATTGCGGCCCCGGCACCATCGCCACCTGCTTTATGGGCAAGGAACGCCAGAAGTAAAAAACGCTTTTATCATAAAAACTGCCCGGGCTTGAGCGCCCGGGCAGTTTACAGGAGGAAAAACAAATGGGAACCGAAATTCAGATTTACGAAATTCTGGAAATGGTGATGATCTTTAGCTTCGGCGCTTCCTGGCCGCTGAATGTGCTCAAATCCTGGCGCGCCCGCACTACCAAGGGCAAGAGCCTGGGCTTTCTCTGCCTGATTCTCTTTGGCTATGTGGCCGGCATCGTGGGTAAGCTCCTTAACCCCGTGTATATGGCGGAATTTGCCCAGAAGTGGTATGTGCTTTCCCTGTATGTGCTCAATTTCATCATGGTGTTCACCGATTTTTGCCTGTACTTCCGCAATAAGCGGCTGGATAACGCGAAAAAGTAAAAATTGAAAAAGCTGCGGCGAAAAGCCGCAGCTTTTTGTTTACGGGTTTGTGGGAATATGGCTGAGGGTCAGAGCCGCCCGTTCTGATATGTTTACGGTGGAAAGCGTGTATACGGAAGTGTGCAGAATGTCCCGGAAGGGCTGTGTCCAGATGGAAGGAATGCAGGCGCTCCCATTGGCCATGCCCAGAATAGAGCCTACCGTGGCGCCGTTGCAATCGGTGTCAAAGCCGGCCTCCACAGCCATGCAAATGGATTTTGCATAGTCGCCTTTTCCGTACAGGAGGGAGGCAGTGACGATGACGGCGTTTGAAATGGTATGCAGCCAGTGGTAGCGAAGACGATCATCGTATTTCTGATGAATCTGCTCAAAGCAATCTTTCTGTGAAACACCGCTCCGATAAAGATTCAGCAGCCAGCAAATGGCTTCATAAAGCCGGGAAGTGGCGGGGATTTCCGCCATTCCCCGTTCAATAATGGCTTCAATATGGTTGGTGGAAGCGGCGGCAGCGATCATGGCGGAAACATACATTTCGCCGTAAATGCCGTTTTTTATGTGGGAAATGGAAGCGTCTCTCCAGGCCATTTCGGCTGCTTTTTCCGGATCGCCGGGATTGATATAGCCGAAATAGTCGCCGCGGATCTGTGCGCCGATCATTTCCCGATAGGGATTTTGGTAAAGCGCCGTTTGCGGGGGCTCGAAGCCATTGACAAAGTTGATATAGGCGAAACGCTCTGCCGTGCAATAGGCATTCAGTTTCTGGGCTTCCAGCCAGAAGGCGGATACGTCATAAGGGGTGAAATCCCGGCCGTAGTGATCGATCAGCAATTGATACAGCACCATGTAATTGGTATCGTCATCAGCGGGCATGCCGTCAATTTCATCGGCATAGTGGCGGCCTTTGAATGGAAAGCGGTATTTGGCGCAGATTTCATCTGTGATATCCTTTTTCAGGATATACCGGTGCATGGGATAATTTCCCGTTTCTTTTAGGAAAGGGATAAGCTCGTCCAATTTGATTCCTTCCACGGTTTTTCCCAGCATGCAGCCGGCAATCCGGCCAAGCCATGCGCCAAGAATTTTATCTTTCAATGTTTTCCGGTCAACGGGCAAAGGAATATCGCATTTCTTTCGCAAAAGACGGATGCTTTGCAGGTCCGATGGCTCTTTATAGGGATAGCCTTCTTTGTGCTTAGCGGAAGCAACGATTTCAAACAGCACATCTCCCAGCTTCTTTTTGAAAGCATTCTTGGGCAGGCGGGCCACTGCTTCAAACAGATCCCGGTAGGCTTCAATATCCAGCCCTTCTTCCGTGGACTGACGATATTCCACTTCCAGAAAAGCGGGATAAAATCTTCTGTCGTCCAGTGTGGCATAATGGGGCTTGATGGCATTGTAATCCAGCGCTTCCATCAGTCTGTCGCTGCGCTGAAGAATCATTTCATCCAGAGAAATATCAAAATACTTGGATATTTCAATTAGTTTGCTCAATTCCGGCGTGGCTGTGCCGTTTTCCCATTTTTGCACCGCCTGCCTGGATACATGGAAAATATGTGCAAATTCTTCCTGGGTTATTTTTGCTTTCATCCGCAATTCATAAATTGCATCGTTGACGGCCATGTGTTTTCCTTCTTTCTTTTTTTTTTGAGTATAAAATAATTTATCCTCTCAGGCAACCAACCTGGCTGTGCTTTTTTGGCAACCGGCAGTTGACAGAAAAAGCAAAAAAATTTCCTGAAAGTAGTTGACAAGCTGGATGGGAATGCGTATACTGGAACAGCAATCAAAATTTACAAGAAAGGAGGCCGCACAACATGACGAATCGTACTAACTTCCAGAAGTTCATTCTCGCATACGTTGGAGAGGGTACCTCTCTGTCTGTTTGCGGCCGCCTGAGAGCAGTATAGCATTCATTTGGCTATCTTCTGCGAATATTCAGGGCACTGGCTGCAAAAGCCGGCGCCCTTTTTTCATATCCATTGCCACCCTGCGCGAGGGGGAGCGCGCAGCGGCCAACGCACTTTCTTACTCATTTCAACCGTTTTTTGCAAGGAGGGGATTATCCCATGCATTCCCGCAAGCTTCACCTGATGGGGAAGCTGATTCTTAAAAACAAGTGGTTTTTTCTGGTGGCCCTTGTTTGCACGGTGATGACCGTGATCATTGATTTCATTACGCCCATTGTGTTGGCGGAAACGCTGGATTATTACCTGCAGGGCAAGCCCTCCAGGATGCCCGGGTTTATCAACGCCTGGGTGGATTCCATTGGCGGCCGGGAATTTATGGCCCGGAATCTGTGGATTGTGGGCCTGGTGCTGGTGGGGCTGAATTTGATCAGCGGCGTATTTTCCTTCACCAAAAGCCGCACCCAATCCATCGCCGGCGAAAATGTATCGCTTACGCTGCGCGAGCGCCTCTATTCCCATATCCAGAAGCTGCCCTTTGCCTATCATGTGAAAGCGGAAACGGGGGATCTGGTGCAAAGGTGCACTTCGGACGTGGAAACCGTGCGCCGCTTCCTGGCTATGCAGATGATGGCTGTGGTGAACGCCATCATGATGATCGCCTTTGCGCTGGTGTATCTCTTTGGAGAAAGCGTAAAGATTACGTTGATCAGCATGATTATGGTGCCCGGGCTTTTCCTGTTTGCGTATTTGTTCTTTAAGCTGGTGATCAAGAATTTCCGCCTCTCCGATGAAGCGGAGGGCAAGATGAGCGCCGTTTTGCAGGAAAATCTCACCGGCGTGCGCGTGGTGCGCGCCTTTGGCCAGCAGGAATATGAAGTGGAAAAATTTGAAAAGGTGAGCGCCGATTACCGGGTGAAAACCTTTAAGCTGTGCAAGCTCCTGGCGGTTTATTGGGCCACCAGCGATGCCCTGAGCATGTTTCAATCCATGCTTACCCTGCTCACCTGCGTATTTTTTGCCATCCGAGGGGATATCACCATCGGTACCCTCACCATCTTCACCTCCTATATCTGGAAGCTGCTCAATCCCATCCGTCAGCTGGGCCGCATCCTCTCCGATGCGGGCAAGAGCTCGGTGGCCATGGGCCGTATCGATGAAATCTTGTCCACCCCCACCGAGCCGGAAGAGCCCGGCGCCCTCAAGCCTTCTCTCAAGGGCGATATCGTATTTGATCATGTGAATTTCCACTATGATGAGGGCCGGGAAGTGCTCAAGGATATGAGCTTTGTGATCCCTGCCGGGAAAACCGTGGCCATTCTGGGCGCCACTGGCAGCGGCAAATCCTCCGTAGTGCATCTGATCCAGCGGCTCTTTGAGCCCCAGGAGGGTGAAATCCGCATTGGCGGCACACCCATCAATAAGATCGATCGCTATCATCTGCGTTCCCGGGTGGGCTTGGTTTTGCAGGAGCCCTTCCTCTATTCCAAGACGCTCAAGGAAAACGTGGGCATTGCCGTAAAGGATGCTTCCGAGGAAGCCATTGACCGGGCGGTGACCGATGCCGCTGCCAAGCAGTTTATCCTGGAAAGCGATAAAGGATTTGATACCGTAGTGGGCGAGCGGGGCGTCACTCTGTCCGGCGGACAAAAGCAGCGGGTGGCCATTGCCCGCACGTTGATGAAGGATAATGATATCCTCATTTTTGACGATTCCCTGTCCGCTGTGGATACGGAAACAGACGCACAGATCCGCGCAGCGCTGAAAAAGCGCAGCCAGGATACCACCACCATTATCATCAGCCACCGCATCGTCACCCTCTCCCAGGCGGATCTGGTGCTGGTGATGGAGGATGGGCGCATTTCCGAGCAGGGTACCCATGAAGAGCTGATTCATTCCGGCGGCCTGTACAGCAAAATTTTCAATATCCAGTCCGCGCTGGAGGAAGAATTCAAAGAGGAGAAAAATAGCCATGCAACAGTTTGATGAGCAGGATTATACCAAGCGATTTGACCTGTCGCTGTGGAAAAAGATTCTGCGTTATGCCAAAGAATATCATATCGATCTGTATAAGCTGGGGGGCTACATGGCCCTGACCGCGGGATGCGACGTGGTTTTCCCGCTGATGACCAGCTATGCCATCGATCATTTCATTCCCAATCTCAATCATGCCGGGGGCACGGAAGGCCTGCCTGGCTTCGTGGCGGCCTATGTGCTCCTGGTAGCGCTGCAGGTGTTCACCATTTTCCGCTTTCTGTATTTGGGAGGTAAAATTGAGGTGGGCGTGTGCTACACCATCCGCAAGCGCGCCTTCCGAAAATTGCAGGAGCTTCCCTTTTCCTATTATGATAGGATGCCGGTAGGCTATCTCATGAGCCGTATGACCAGCGATACCCAGCGCCTGGCGGAAACCATCGGCTGGTCGCTGCTGGACTTGGCCTGGGGCGTTGTGATGCTGGTGGCCGCCGGGATTACCATGTTCCTGCTCAATTGGAAAATGTCCCTGGTGGTGTTGCTTGTGGTGCCGCCCCTGGCGGTGGTTTCCTGGTGGTTCCAGCAAAGGATTCTCAAAGCCTACCGCAGTGTACGCAAAACCAACAGCAAAATTACTGGCGCTTTCAATGAAGGCATCATGGGCGCTAAAACCACCAAGACCCTGGTGCGCGAGGAAATGAACATGGCGGAGTTTACGGAGCTCACCCGTGAAATGAAGCGTTCCTCTGTGCGCGCTGCATCCTTTTCCGCCGTGTATCTTCCCATCGTCGTTTCCCTGGGCTCCCTGGCCACGGCCTATGCCCTGTGGAAGGGCGGCCAGCAGGTGCTGATCGGGGGTATGACCCTGGGCGTATTGCAGGTATTTGTCAATTACACGGTACAGTTTTTTGAGCCCATCCGCAATATCGCCAATGTGTTTGCCGAAATGCAGTCCGCCCAGGCGGCGGCTGAGCGGGTGATGACCTTGCTGGAAACGGAGCCGGATATTGTGGATACCCCCGAAGTAGAAGAAAAATTCGGCGATAATTTCCATCCCAAGAAGGAAAACTGGCCCGCGCTGCACGGCGATATCGAATTTGATCATGTGGATTTCCAGTACAAGGAAGGGGAAAAGGTGCTTTCCGATTTCAATCTTACGGTGAAAGCAGGGGAGACCATCGCCCTGGTTGGCCCCACGGGGGCAGGAAAATCCACGGTGGTGAATCTGGTGTGCCGGTTTTATGAGCCCACGGGCGGCCAGATCAAGATTGACGGGGTGAATTACAAAGAGCGCAGCCAGCTTTGGCTGCAAAGCAATCTGGGCTATGTGCTCCAGGAGCCGCGCCTTTTCTCCGGCACCATTCGGGATAATATCCGCTATGCCAAATTGGATGCCACCGATGAGGAAGTGGAAGCGGCGGCGCGTATGGTCAATGCCGAGCCCTTCATTCTCAAAATGGAAAAAGGCTATGATACCGATGTGGGCGAAGGCGGCAGCCGCCTGTCCACCGGGGAAAAGCAGCTGATCTCCTTTGCTCGGGCCATCCTGGCCGATCCCCGCATTTTCGTGCTGGATGAGGCCACCTCCTCCGTGGATACCCAGACCGAGCAGATCATTCAGCATGCCATTTCTAAGGTGCTCACCGGGCGCACTTCCTTCATCATCGCCCATCGCCTTTCCACCATCCGCACCGCCGATCGCATCCTGGTGATCGATGACGGAAAGATCAAGGAAATGGGCACCCATCAGGAATTGCTCCGCCTCAAGGGCGCTTACTACAACCTCTACACCAACCAGTTCCAGGAAGAACAGGCTATGGAGATTTTGGGTAAGGTGGAGTAAGAAGTGGCGGGGGAACCGTTCTTTGGAGGCCAAAGAACGGTTCCCCCGCACCCCTTCCAAGAAAGCCGAATATATATTGAGGAACATAAACATGTGTACAATAACCACGCATGCTGTTACTTTGGAAAAGAAGCTGGATCAAGGCAATCTCCGGCTCATTCCCCTGTGTGACGAGCATTTGCCCTATCTGTATCGATGGAACAGCGATACGGACGTGCTGTACTGGACGGAAGCAGATGACGTGATCGAGCCCTATTCCCCTGAAACGGTGAGAGCAATTTACGGCGGCGTATCCAAGAATGCCTTTTGCTTTCTGGCGCAGCTGGATGATAAGCCCATAGGGGAATGCTGGCTGCAGAGGATGAATTTACCCAAGGTGCGCTCCCTGTACCCGGAAACCTGCGATGTGCGCCGGATTGATCTGTGCATAGGCGAAAAGGAATACTGGGGAAAAGGAATCGGCACGGAAATGCTCGCACTGCTGGTGCGCTTTGCATTTGAGCAGGAAAAAGTGGATGTGCTTCGCTGTTTCAGCGAAGATTACAATCTTCGTTCCCGGCGGGCCTTTGAGAAAAACGGCTTTTCCTTGGTGCTGTCGGAGCCCGTTTCCACCCCATCCCAGAAAAGAAACGTTGAATATCATTGGGAATTGACGAAAGAAGATTTTCTTTCATTTAGCGGCTAAGCAGCAGAAAAGCGATATATGGCTGGCAGGAGAATGCCCCTGCTGTGTTTCGTGTACGCAAATAACTGGAGGAAAGGAAAATGAGCATTGCAATAGACATAACCAATGTGTGCCTGGAAACCGACCGGCTGATCCTGCGCCCCTGGCAGGAAAGCGACCTGGAAGATTTGTTTGCCTATGCCTCCGTGCCAGGCGTGGGGGAAATGGCAGGCTGGCCCCGCCACGAAAATGTGGAAACCAGCAGAAAGGTGCTGGCCCATTTCATGGAAGAAAAGAACGTATTTGCCCTGGAGGAAAAGAGAACGGGCAAGGTGATCGGTTCCTTTGGGCTGCATCATTCCTGGACCCATGAACATGCCCTCTATCAAAACATGAAGATCGCAGAGATTGGCTATGTGCTTTCCAAGGAATACTGGGGCAAGCGGCTGATGACCGAGGCGGTGCGCCGGGTGATCGCCTGGTGCTTTGACGAATTGCATCTGGACGCCTTAACCGTATGCCATTTTACGGAAAATATCCGCTCCCGCCGGGTAATCGAGCGGTGCGGTTTCGTCTATTGCCAAAGGGCCAAGTGCCCCGAGCGCTATGCTCAGCAGCATCAGGAGGAGCGCCAGTATATTCTTTTCCCCTCCTGGCGCACCTGCCAGTGGATCATCGATCCCGAGAAGAAAAAAGAAATTGCGCAGACGGTGCTCCATGCGCTGCCGGAATGGTTTGGCATAGAGGAAAGCACCCGGGAATACATCGAAAAATCCCAGCAGATGCCTTTTTGCGCCATTGAGGAAAAGGGGATGCCTCTGGGCTTTGCCGCGCTAAAAATTCATAATACCGATAGTGCTGAAATTTACGTAATGGGCGTTTTGCCTGCCTTTCACCGGCAGGGTACGGGCCGCCGGCTGGTGGAAGCCTGCAAATATTACTGCCGGGAAAAGGGCATTCAGTATCTGCAGGTGAAAACCGTGGATGAATCGGGCGGCTATCCGGAATATGACCGCACCCGGGAATTCTATCTTGCCCAGGGCTTTGCGCCCCTGGAATGCTTTCCCCGGCTATGGGATCCCTGGAATCCCTGCCTGCTGATGGTGCAGAAATTGTGAACGGAACAAAACGAAGGTGATCGTATGAAAAATAATCAGGAAGAATTTACTGCCAGAGTGGATGCTTTGGCGACAAAATGGGATATTTCTGCCGTCCTTCTCATGGAAAACCGGGAGGGCGTGATGCTGGAAAAAGCTTATGGCTATGCGGACAGGAAAGCGGGACGGAAAATGACCTTACAGGATCGCTTTTGCCTATCCGCGCATGTGAATTTTTTCTTGGGCCTGTGCGTGCTGCACTTATATGAAGCGGGCAAGTTTTCCTTGAATGCCAAGGTGGGGGAGTGGATTCCGGAATACAAAACGGGCGCTGCGGTTACGGTATCCCAGCTGCTTCGGGCGGAATCAGGCATCCCGGATGAGCTTTATCAGGTGCGCATTCCTGCCCTGCAAAAGGATCCTGCCCACGCCGCCCTTTCTAATGAAGAAAAATTCCAGCGGGAATTTGAAGAAAAGGTAAAGGACGTATCCTTTGAAGAGGTGCTCCGGCATATCGAAGGCAAGGAATTGGATCATATTCCCGGCCAAGAGGATGACGGGAACACCACCGCCATTTCGTTCCTGGCGGAAATCATCCGACGGGCGTCCGGCCTTCTGCCCCGGGAATATTTGATGCAGCATATCTTCCGTCCCCTTGGTATGGAGGATACCCGCCCAGGCAATGATGAAACGGTAATGCATCAGGGCTGCATGGGGGATGATCAATTGGTGCCCCTGCCCCGGGCGGAAGCAAGGCACTGCTTCACCACCACCCTTTCCGATATGAACAAGCTGGCCCGGGCGATCGCCGAAAAGCGGCTGTTTTCGGAAAAAACCATGAAGCTGGCCCTGAAATGCAAGCGGGAGTTTTGCGGCCTGGGCTTTTGCAAGCAAGGCGATCTCTATTTTGCCGATGAATTTCCCTCCCTGGCCGGGGATTATCTGCGCATGTATTTCCAGTTTGAGGAGGGTATGAGCTGGGTGTATCTCCTGGGAGAGGAATTGATCAGCCGGCATGAGGAGAATGAATGGCGGGCCTTTTCCAATGAGGTGCGAAGGGCCTGGCAATATGAAAGGGCATATCCCAAGAAACCGGAGTTAAAAAAGGTAACCGGCAAAAACGTATGGGACGCCATGGAGATCCAAATCCGGCCTGAGCAGCTTTCCTTTGTGCCGGACGCCAAATCCTGCATTGCCTCCTCTCTGGCTCATCGCCAGCCGGTGTATGTGCTGATGGATCACGGCTTGCCCGTTGGCATTGCGGCCCTCACCATTAAGCCCAGGCAAAAGGAATATCACGTATCCTTTTTGCAGGTGGATCACCGGCTTCAGGGCAGGGGATACGGGCGGATTCTGCTTACCCACGCCGTGCGCCTGCTTAAAGAAGCGGGAGCAAAAAAGCTGGAAATCGGCGTGAATCGCTTCAATATCCCCGCCCAGAAGCTTTACATGAGCGTGGGCTTCCAATTGGACACCGTCTACGAGGGCTTCATGCGCCTGAAGATGGAATTATAAAGTTGAAAATGGCGGGAGGGGGATTCTTTTCGGAAAAAGAATCCCCCTCCCGCACCCACCACAAGAAAACCAACTTGGGAAAGGGCTTTTGCCGTACAATTAGCAATTTCTCCGCGCTTATATTTCATAGTGAAGAAATACTTCCTTAATGATTCGGCTTTCTTGGAGGGGGTACAGGAGGAACCATTCTTTGGCCTGAAAAGAATGGTTTCCCCTGCTTTTTGCATTTTATAGTTGAATTTGTTATAATTACAAATGAAAGGGCGTGAACGCATGCATATTGCCGATCTGCATATCCATTCCAAATATTCCCGGGCCACCAGCGCTGATTGCGATGCGCCCCATTTGGATTTGTGGGCCCGTTACAAGGGCATTTCTTTGGTTGGAACCGGAGATTTCACCCATCCCAAATGGCGGGAAGAATTAAAAGAAATGCTCATGCCTGCGGAGGAGGGGCTCTATCGGCTCAAGGGGGATTATGCCCTCCCCTGCAGCGTGCCGGGGGTGAAGGAACCCCGCTTCGTGGTCAGCGGCGAAATCAGCACCATTTATAAAAAGGACGGAAAAACCCGGAAGGTGCATCATGTGATATTGCTGCCCGGGCTGGAGGAAGCAGAAGAATTATCCCATCGGCTGGGGGCCATCGGCAATCTTCACAGCGACGGCCGCCCCATTCTGGGATTAGATAGCCATGATTTATTGGAAATTATTCTGGAAAGTTGCCCCCAGGCCATTTATATCCCTGCTCATATCTGGACGCCTCATTTTTCTTTGTTTGGAGCCTTTTCGGGGTTTGATTCCGTGGAGGAATGCTACGGCGATCTTTCGCCCTATGTGCACGCCATGGAAACGGGGCTTTCCTCCGATCCCATGATGAATCGCCGGGTATCCATGCTGGATTCCTATCAGCTGATTTCCAATTCGGACGCCCATTCTCCGCAAAAGTTGGGAAGAGAAGCCAATTTGCTTTCCTGTGATCTGGGCTTTTCTTCATTTAAAAAGGCCATTGAAACGGGGGATGGGTTGGAAGGCACTCTGGAATTTTTTCCGGAGGAGGGGAAATATCATCTGGATGGGCACAGGAATTGCCAGTGCTGCCTGGAGCCGGAGGAAACCTTGCGTTTTGGAGGCAAATGCCCCGTTTGCGGAAAAAAGATCACGGTGGGGGTGCTTCACCGGGTAGAGACACTGGCCGATCGCCGGGAATGCGGTGATCTACCCAAGCCCTTCCAAAGCCTGGTACCGCTTCCTGAATTGATTGGAGAAACCCTGGGCACATCCGCCGCTAGCAAAAAGGCCCAGGAAAGCTATTTTCAATTGCTGGAAAAGCTGGGGCCGGAATTTTCCATTCTGCGGAATATTCCCATCGAGGAAGCGGAAAAGGCAGGCGGATTTTTGCTGGGAGAGGGGCTTAGGCGGCTGCGGGCGGGCCAGGTGCACTGCCGGGGCGGCTATGATGGGGAATATGGGGTGGTGCAGGTATTTGAGCCCGGAGAACGGGAGGAATTGATGGGCCAGCTTTCCCTTTTGCCCCCAACTGAAAAGAAAGAAAAGAAGCGCGCAGCGTCCTCGCTGCACAAAGCCATTGCGAAAGCAGAAGAAGATGACCGGCAGGAGCAGCTCAATGAAGCGCAGAAGCGGGCCGTGGAAAGCTCCGCGCCTGTTACCATGGTGATTGCGGGCCCGGGCACGGGAAAGACCAAAACGCTCATCGCCCGCATTGCCTATTTAATAGAAGAAAAAGGGGTAAAGCCCACCGAAATCACCGCCGTTACCTTCACCCGCCAGGCAGCCCTGGAAATGCAGGAACGATTGGAAAAGCGCCTGGGGAAAAAGGCGGCCAAAGCCGTCACCGTGGGCACCTTCCATGGCATTTGCCAGAAAATGTTGGATCACAAGCCTCTGATTTCCGGGCATGCCGCCCGGGAGCTTATGGAGCGGATTTTGGAGGAACGGGGCGAAAAAGGGAAGCCTGCCCAACTTCTTTCCCTGATTTCAAAGGAGAAAAGCGGCTTGGCCGCTCCGGGATTGCCCCAGGGACTGAAGGCGGCCTATCAGGAAAAGCTGAAAGAATTGGGCCTGCGTGATCTGGATGATCTTTTATTGGACGCCCTGGA
This sequence comes from Clostridiales bacterium, assembly GCA_015056125.1. Taxonomy (GTDB): domain Bacteria; phylum Bacillota; class Clostridia; order Christensenellales; family Aristaeellaceae; genus RUG563. The sequence continues at coordinate 76,013 of SVGW01000001.1, forward strand.
ATTGCCCTGCCAGGATCAAAAGCAATTTCATTACCTGCTGGTGGATGAATATCAGGATATTAACAGCGTGCAGCGGAAGCTGGCGGCCCACTGGAGCCAGGGAAATCATCTTTTTGTGATTGGTGATCCCGATCAATCCATTTATGGCTTCCGGGGCGCCCGGGCGGAATGCTTCGAGGATTTGGAAAAGCTCTTTCCGGAAGCAGAGAAAATTCGCCTAAAGCAAAATTACCGCTCATCTCCTTCCATTCTTGAAAGCGCCCTGTCTGTGATCCAGGGAAATCCCGGGGACAAGCGGATTTTATCCTCCGAGAAAGCAGACGTGTGGCCGGTGCGGCTGATGGCGCTGCCCGATGAAGAGGAGGAAGCGCGCTGGATTGCAGAGGAGATTGTGCGCTTGGCCGGAGGCGTGGATATGCATGCGGCCGACAGCCGGGAGGGCGGCGCCCGGGCGTTTTCCGAAATCGCCGTTTTGTGCAGAACCCATCGCCAGCTGGAGAAAATTGAGCGGGCGCTGAACCGGGAGAGCATTCCCAGCACGGTATCGGGTCGGGGCGCTTTTCTGGAGGATGAAAAGGTGCAGGGATTGATTAGCTTATTGGAAGCTATGCAGGATGGAAACGGTGCTGCCCTGGATGCAGCGCTGAAGAATTTGTTCAGGATGCCTTTGGCTCTTCGGGATTTGGCGGCAAAAAGCATTGAAAAGGAAGAGGAATGGCTGAGTTTGATGGCGCGGGAGGACGCCTTTTCCCCCGTGCTGCCCATCTGGCAGGAGATAAAGCCCCAGCTTGCCAAAGGAAAGCCCAGAAAAATCCTGGAGCGGCTTTCCCAAATGCTCATCTGCCGGGGAAAGGAAATGGAAGCGCTGCTGAATACGGCGGTTTTCTATCCGGACGTATCCGCTTTTCTTTCGGCCTTGCGCCTGGGGGAGGAAGGGGATATCCTTCGTTTGTCCAATGGGAAGCCCTCCGGCACCGTGCGCCTGATGACCCTTCACGCCGCCAAGGGCCTGGAATTTCCGGTGGTATTTCTTTCCGGGGTCGCCGATGGTATGCTGCCCCTTCGCCATGCCGGGGAGGAAACAAATATAGAGGAAGAAAGACGGCTTTTCTTTGTGGGCATCACCAGGGCCCGGGAGGAACTGATTTTCACCTGTGGCGGCGCGCCCTCGATCTTTCTTTCCCAGGTGGGCGGCCATGTAAAGCGTCAGGAAGTGGGCAGGAAAAAGGAGGCGCGGGTGCAGCAGATGAGCCTGTTCTGAGGGGGCGGTCAGCTGCATAGATATCATTTGGGATATCTGTGGCTTGCAAAAGACCGGGGAAATTGGGATGATATCTCCCGAATACTGTCAAAAAATGATAGGAAAAAAGCTTAAATTGCATTTATCCTGTTAGAAAATGCCGGAAAATTTGCGTAGACGATTGCATTTAAATTGTTTATTTGCTATAATTAACAGGTATGGTATCGTATAAACGGTACTTTATCGAATTTTAAGGGAGGATTTGTCATGAACAAGAAGCTGAGCATCGTGCTCGCGATCGTTGCTGTTGTGGCGATCGTCTTCTCCGTCGTTTTCGGCGTGCAGAAGGCTGACCTGGAAAAGCAGGTTGCCGAACTGACCGCGAAGATCGACACCCTCAACGCGGAACTGACCACCGTTAAGGCTGATCTGGCTGCCGCGAAGTCTGAAGCTGAAAAGGCTGAAGCTGACCGTCTGGCGACCGAAGAGGCCCTCAAGTCTCTGGAAACCTACACTGTCAACTACGCTCTTTCCACCTTCCCCACCCTGTGGAACATCCACGACTACGAAACCGCTACCGATGCGGAAATCGCTGACTGGATCACCGCCGGCTTCTACTCCTTCGACTACAACGAGACCTTCGATGGCTACAAGATGGTTCCCGCTGTTGCCGCCGAATTCCCCGTGGACGTGACCGCTGACTATGTTGGCGAACAGTGGGGCATCAAGGAAGGCGACACCGCTCGCGCCTGGAAGATCCAGCTGCGTCAGGACCTCAAGTGGCAGGATGGCACCGCTATCACCGCCCATGACTTCGAAGAATCCTACAAGCTGCTCATCAACCCCAAGGCTGCCAACTATCGCGCTGACGGCCTGTGGTCCGGCAACATGGTGATCACCAATTCCGAAGCCTACTACAAGGCTGGCCAGGAAGCTGACACCATGATGGGCACCTACATGGGCCTGGAAGGCACCGAAGATGCCGCTGCTTTCGTGGAAGCTCATAAGGACGACAAGGGCTACATCAACTGGAACTACTCTTTCGGCGATACCTATGACTTCGAAACCAAGGCCTGGACCGGCGCTGCTGAAGACGCCATCGTGGAAACTCCCCTGACCTTTGGCGAACTGTATGAATTCTATACCAAGGGCGAAGGCAAGGCTTACGCCACCTGGGCTTCCGAAGCCGATATGATCGATTGGGCTCTGGAAGAACTCTACCTCAAGTACACCTATGCCGAAATGGCTTGGGAAAACGTTGGTGTGAAGGCTCTGGATGATTACAACCTGGTCTTCATCATTGACAAGCCCCTGGAAGGCTTCTATCTGCATTATTCCCTCACCAGCAACTACCTGGTGAACCTGGATATGTACAATGCCTGCGCTACCGAAACCGACGGCGTGTACACCAACACCTACGGCACCAAGGCCGAAAACACCATGTCCTACGGCCCCTACATGCTGACCAACTTCCAGTCTGACAAGATGTTCACCCTGGAAAAGAACCCCTACTGGTATGGCTGGAACGACGAAGCCAACAAGGGCCTCTACCAGGCTACCACCATCCGCTACGACTACGTGGCTGAGCCCTCCACCCGTCTGGAAATGTTCCTGAACGGCCAGCTGGACTCCTACGGCCTGCAGAAGGAAGACATGGAAGAATACGCCATGTCCGATTACACCTACTACTCTGAAGGCGACTCCATCTTCGCCATGGTGTTCAACCCCGAAATGGCTGCTCTGACCACCGCTCAGCAGAATGCCGGCGAAAACAAGAACAAGACCATCCTGACCGTGAAGGAATTCCGTATGGCTATGGCTATGGCCATGAACCGCGCCGAATTCTGCCTGGCCACCTCTCCCACCAACAAGCCCGGCTTTGCTCTGTACTCCAGCCAGATCATCGCTGACCCCGAAAACGGTATCCCCTATCGCGCCACCGACCTGGCCAAGCAGGTTATCGTTGATTTCTGGGCTCTGTCCGATGAAATCGGCGAAGGCAAGATGTATGCCACCGTGGACGAAGCCATCGAATCCATCTCCGGCTACAACCTGGAAATGGCCCGCGTGTACTTCGACCAGGCTTACGAAATCGCCATCAAGGATGGCCTGATGGATGAAGACGACGTGATCGAAATCACCGTTGGTACCCCCAACCTGACTTCCTCCTTCTACAACAATGGTTACGATTACATCGTGAACAACTACACCGAAGCCGTGAAGGGCACCAAGCTGGAAGGCAAGCTGACCTTCACCCGCGACGGCACCCTGGGCAACGCCTTCTCCGATGCGCTGCAGAACAACCAGGTTGACATGCTCTTTGGTGTGGGCTGGACCGGCTCCACCTTCGATCCCTACGGCCTGTTCCAGGTGTATGTGGATCCCAACTATCAGTATGACTCTCACTGGGATGCCACCGCTGTGACCCTGGATATCGAACTGAACGGCACCGTGTACACTGCTACCGCCCGCGCCTGGTATGATTCCATGCAGGGCACCGGCACCGAAATCGACGCGACCGCCAATGGCGAAGAAGTGAAGGTTTCTCTGGATGGCACCGAGCAGAAGATGATCGTTCTGGCCGCGTTGGAAAATGCTGTGCTGCAGAACTACAACTACATCCCCCTCATGGGTGACTCCTCTGCCAGCCTGAAGGGCATGCAGATCAAGTTCTTCACTGAGGACGAAGTGTTCCCCATGGGCCGCGGCGGCGTGAAGTACATGACCTTCAACTACACCGACCGTGAATGGGACGAATACGTAGCTTCTCAGGGCGGCACCCTGAACTACAAGTAATTTTCCAAAATTTCTTGTAAAAAGTTCTGAATAATCAGCTGGGGCAGGGACGCAGAGTACTGCGTCCCTGCCTTGGCAGAAATTATTATTTTCCAATGATACTCATTTTCTACGAGTGCACCCGTTTTTGGTGCGCGTGCGGCGGATGCAGCCGTAGGAAATGTGAAAGGGGTTCACGCATGGTCAAGTATGTTATCAAACGAATTCTGCTGATGCTGATGGTTTTTATGATCATCATCTCCATGTGCTTTGTATTGGTCAAGCTCCTGCCCAATAAGCCGGCGGAGCAGTTTGGCAAGGACATGGCCGTTATTGAAATGCGCCGCGAGTTGCTGGGCTATAACAAGCCCATCATCGAGCAGTACTGGATTTTTATCCAGCGCTCTTTGATTGGCGGCGACTGGGGCATAAGCGAAACCCTGTATATCGGCCAGGATGTATGGGAAAAGTTCATGGAAAAAATGCCCGCCACCATTACGGTGAACGTGTATACCATGCTCTTTGCCGTGCCCATCGGGCTGGCGCTGGGCATTTATGCCGCGCTGAAAAAGAATAAATGGCAGGATCACGTGATTTCTACCGGCGTGATGATTTTCGTTTCTGTGCCAAGCTATGTGTATGCATTCCTGGTGCAGTATTTCCTGTGCTTTAAACTAAAGTGGTTCCCCTTCCAGATGGCGGCGGGCTATGATTATCTGTCCTGGGAAACCTTTGTTTCTCTGGTGCCTGCCATCATTTCCCTGGGCTTTGGTACGGTAGCCGGCCTGGCCCGCTACACCCGTGCGGAGCTTACGGAGGTACTCACCAGCGATTATCTCCTCCTGGCCCGCACCAAGGGCCTCTCCCGGGCGCAGACCACCGTGCGCCATGCCCTGCGCAATTCCATGGTGCCCATTTTCCCCATGATCCTGGGTGAATTCATCGGCATCATCGGCGGCTCCCTGATCATTGAGCAAATTTTCGGTATCCCTGGCGTAGGCCCTCTGTATATTGCATCCATCACCGCAGCCACGCCGGACTATAACTTCTTCATGCTTCTGTCCGCGTTCTATACGCTGGTGGGCCTTTCCTCCGGCATCCTGGTGGACCTGAGCTATGGCTTTATCGATCCGAGAATCAGAATGGGGAGTAAGAAGTAATGAGCGAAAAAGATTACATGAATATTCCCGCTTCCGAATTTGAGTTTGTGGGAACAGAGGGACGGCTCCACGACAAAAAACTGGATACCAAACCCATCGGTTATTTCAAGGATGCGTTCATCCGCTTTGCCAAAAACAAGGGCTCCGTTGTGGCGGCCATTGTGATTTTTGTGTTGGTGCTGTATGCCATCTTTGTGCCTGTGCTCTTTAAGAACAACTACAACCAGGCCCTCACCGATACCATGTATCTGAATTACAGCAAGCTGCCTCCCCGGGTGAAGAGCCTGGGCTGGCTGGGCATGGACGGCACCGGCAAGGAAACCGTAAATTCCGCCACCTACAACGCCTATCGGGCCATTGCCCAGGAAACGGGCCTGAACCCCATCCTGGAAGTATACCGGGAAAATTATAAGGATCCCACCGCCAGCCAGACCGCTACCTTCTATGACCTGAAGGCGGATAAGTACTATAAGCTGGGCATGATGCAGATGACTCTCACTCCTCAGCAATATGAGGATCTGCAGGCTTGGCAGGACGAGACGGGGATTCAGGTGATCTATCCCGCCATCACTGATGCCAAGCAGAGCGACGCCAACATCTGGTATAAAACGGATCGTAAGGGCGTGGCACAGCTGGATGAAAACGGCAACTTTGTGCCCATCTACCGCACCACCAAGCCCACCGATACCTCCTACCACAGCCTGCGGATCGCTTCCGATACCGATCCCGAAAATCCCTACTCCTATGCCCGTGTAACCGGCACCTCCCAGGCCAAGTCCTACATCGTGCGTGTGTGCCGCTACACCTATTTCCAGTATCGCTACGGCTTTGAGCCCACCTTCGTATTCGGCACCGATGCCAAGGGCGCGGATATCTTTGTGCGCCTGGCTTCCGGCGCTCGCTTCTCCTTCATCCTGGCCATCTGCATCTCCGCCATCAACCTCTTTATTGGCGCCATCTACGGCGCCATCGAAGGGTACTATGGCGGCAAGGTGGACTTGATCATGGAGCGCATCAGCGACGTGATCAACGGTATCCCCTTTACGGTGGTTACCACGCTGTTCCAATTGCACTTGGCCAATAAAGTGGGCGTTGTGGGGGCATTGCTATTCGCCTTCGTGCTCACGGGGTGGATCGGCATGGCGTCCCGCGTGCGTATGCAGTTCTACCGCTTCAAGGGCCAGGAATACGTGCTGGCTGCCCGTACCTTGGGCGCCAGCGACTGGCGGATTATGTTTAAGCACATTTTCCCCAACTCCCTGGGCACCATCATCACCGGCTCCGTGCTGGTGATCCCCGGCGTTATCTTCTCTGAATCCAGCCTCACTTACCTGGGCATCGTGAACCTGGAATCCTCTACCATGACCAGCGTGGGTACCATGCTGGCCAACGGCAAGAATTACCTGTCCACCGATCCCTATATCATTCTCTTCCCCTCGCTGTTCATTTCCCTGTTGGAAATTTCCTTCAACCTCTTTGGCAACGGCTTGCGGGATGCCTTCAATCCTTCTCTGAGGGGGGCGGAATAATATGGCTACTGAAAAGAAATTACAGGTGCATAATCTGCGCATCTCCTTCCGCACCAACGGCGGCAAGGTGCAGGCTGTGCGGGATATCAGCTTTGATCTGCATAAGGGCGAAACCTTGGCCATCGTGGGCGAATCAGGCTCCGGTAAATCCGTTACCTCCAAGGCCATTTTGGGCATCCAGGCGGGCAATGCCATCACCGAGGGCGGCGAAATTCTCTATGACGGCCAGGACCTGCTGAAAATCAGCGAGGAAGATTTCTATAAGCTTCGCGGCGATAAGATCGCTATGATTTTCCAGGATCCCCTTTCTTCCCTGAACCCCATTATGCGCATTGGCAAGCAGCTCACTGAGGCTATGATCTTGAAGGGCCGCGCCCGCCAGCGCAATTGCAAGGAAAACTTCTATGCCAAGCTTTCCCTGATGGAAAAGTATATGACCGAGAGTCATCCTAATCAGGTGGCTGAGGTAAAGAAAAAGTGCGAAATCTTCCGCCAGTTTGAAATGAAGCATATTGAACTGGAGCAGGCCTATAATGAAGCCCATGAGGCCGCTGAACTGATGCTGGTGGATTTGGAGCATATGCTTTTCCTGATTGAGAAAAAGGCCCTGAAGGAGCCTGGCTCTCAGCTGGAAAATATGAAGGAAATGCTCATCAAGGCGCTCAACCCCTATGTGGTGGCGGAGGATCGGGCGGCACAGTTCAAGGCGGACGTGAAGAACATGACCGCCGGCCTGGGCGCACAGCAGAAAAAAGGCGATTTTTCCAAGCTGCAGGGGCATTTGGAAAATATCTGCATGGTGCTGAAGGAAGCGTTGGCCAAGGATAAGCCCAATTTCTTTGCTCTGGGCTATTATCGCTTTTCCACCAAGGATCCTGCTCCTACGGGCACTGTGGAAGAAAATAATCAGTTCTACCGCCAGTATCTGGATGATCATTTTATGCTGGATTTCATTGCCATGGCTGAAACGGCCATCGGCAAGGCGGATGAAAAATTCCTGGCCCTCCGGGAAGAGGCCATCACGCAGCTGCAATCTGCGCTGCCCGTGCTGGGCGCCAAGCCTGTAAACGAGGAAGAACTCAAGAACCTGTGCGCTTCTCTGGGCAAGGTTGTGAACGCTTCCATCAATCCCATTGATATCGTGAAGGATAGCGCCGCCTATACCTTCGCCGGCAGCTTCCAGGGATTTGTGAATCAGTATTTCACCGGCAAGCGCACCAACGGCCAAAAGATCCGCAAGTATGAAAAGGAACTGGCCAAGTATAATCGCCTGGTAGAAAAGGGCAAAAACCCCGATTGGCAGGTGGCCGCCGCTTCCGTGATTGATCTGGATCAGGTGCAGGAAAATATTGTGCGCCTGGTCAATAATCTCATCGCCCACTATCAGCAGCGCAATGCCGCTGAAAAGCATGTGGATCTCAACGAAAAAACCGTTGCGCTCATTGATTATCTCAAAGAAAATGCCTCCGGCATGGTGCTGAAAATCACCAAGCAGGCGGCGAAGAATAAGGCCCTGAAGCTGATGGAAGAAGTGGGTATCCCCGAGCCCCGGAAGCGCTATCGGGATTACCCCTTCCAGTTCTCCGGCGGTATGCGCCAGCGCATCGTAATCGCTATCGCCCTGGCTGCCAACCCCGATATCCTCATCTGCGACGAGCCTACCACCGCTCTGGACGTGACCATTCAGGCCCAGATTCTGGAATTGATCAATCGCCTCAAGAAGCAGCGCAATCTTTCCATTATCTTCATCACTCACGACCTGGGTGTTGTGGCAAACATGGCTGACAGAATCGCCGTTATGTATGCCGGTAAGATTGTGGAATACGGCACCTCTGAGGAAATCTTCTATGAGCCTGCCCATCCCTACACCTGGGCGTTGCTTTCCTCCATGCCCGATTTGGATACCAAGGAAAAGCTGGAAGCCATTCCCGGCACGCCTCCCGATATGATCTATCCGCCCAAGGGCGATGCCTTTGCCCAGCGCAACCGCTACGCCATGAAGATCGACTTTGAAAAGCAGCCCCCGGCCTTCCCCATTTCTGATACCCACTGGGCCGCTACCTGGCTGCTGCATCCCAATGCGCCCAAGGTGGAGCCGCCTAAGACTGTTACCGAGCGCATTGCCAGAATGAAGGCCAGAATGGGGGGTGAAGCGAATGTCTAATCAGCATGAAGAAGTATTGCTGCGCATTGAGCATCTTTGCCAGTATTTCAAATCCGTTAAGGCTGTGGACGACGTCAGCTTCGATATCAAAAAGGGCGAAGTATTTGGCCTGGTAGGCGAATCCGGCTGCGGCAAAACCACCACCGGCCGCTCCATTATCAAGCTTTATGATATTACCTCCGGTAATATTTACTTCAAGGGCAAGCGCATTGCCGCTGGCACAAAGAGCTACAAGGATGCCATCGCCAATGCTCGCATGGAAATGAAGAAGGTGTCCCCGGAGCGCAAAGCGGAATTGAAAGCGTTTATCGCCCAGCAGCGCCAGGAAATCAAGGCCGCCAAGCAGGATCACGAAAAATGCGATAAGCGCTTTGTAACCCAGATCCAGATGATCTTCCAGGATCCCGTGGCTTCTTTGGACCCCCGTAAGACGGTGCTTGAAACCATCGCCGAGGGCCTGGTGATCCGCGGCGAAAAGGATAAGAAGGCCATTGAAGAAAAGGTATTTCGTGTGCTGGAAATGGTGGGCCTGGTGCGGGAGCATGCGGGCCGCTATCCTCATGAATTTTCCGGTGGCCAGAAGCAGCGCATTGGCGTGGCTCGGGCCGTGATTATGAATCCCGAGCTTATCATTGCCGATGAACCCGTGAGCGCCCTGGACGTATCCATCCAGGCTCAGGTAATCAACCTGCTCAATGATCTTCGCCATCAGCTGGGGCTCACCATCCTTTTCATCGCGCATGACCTATCCGTAGTAAAGTATTTCTCCGACCGGATTGGCGTGATGTATTTTGGCAAGCTGGTGGAGCTGGCTTCCTCCGATGAGCTTTTTGCCCATCCCCTGCACCCCTACACCCGCTCCCTGCTTTCCGCCATTCCCCAGCCCGACCCCGTCTATGAAAAGACCCGCGAGCGCATCAAGTATGAGCCCCTGGCGGCCCACGATTACAGCGTGGATAAGCCTTCCATGCGGGAAGTGGCTCCCGGCCATTTCGTGCAGTGCAATGATGCGGAATTTGCCCGCTATCAGAAGGAACTGGGCATCGTAAACGAATAAAGATTTACAGCCGCAGCGTCAACCTGCGGCTGTATTTTCAAAAGGAATTATATGAAAAGCAAGAAAAATGAACGGAACCTGGGCACTTGGGTGCAGTATGTGTCGGCTATTTTTGTGGGGCTGGTGATTGCCGTGCCCGTGGCCCTTCTGCAGGGCTTTTCCTTTGGCCAGGCGGCCTATCTGAACGCCCGGTATTTAAGCGACGGCTTTTTTGTGGCCGGCATGCTGATTGCCGGTATTGGCGGCATGGTATGGATTTCCTCCACCGGTTTTTTTGATATTTTCTCTTATGGCTTCCATAGCATCCTGGTGCTGTTTTCTTCCCTGAAAAATCCCAAGGATCATGAAAAGTATTATGATTACAAAACCATGCGGGAGGAAAAGCGGGGAAAGCCCTTGTATTTTCTGGTGATTGTGGGCGTATTGTTTTTGCTGCTGGCGGTCGGGTGCCTGGCGTTGTATTACAATCTTCCTGCATAAAAATGAATCGGCTTGGGCGGCTGGTTGCTTCTGGCAAAAAGGCACAGCCACCCAGGCCGTTTTTCGTATGCATTTGCAGGGGAAATCGGGTTGAAGAAAAAGGGATTTTCGTTTATAATAGATCAGGTAGTTTTTCGGGTAAGGAGGCGCCTGGATGTTTCCCGGATTCGGCAAAGAATTGATTCCCTTTTTTCTGGATTTGAGATTCCATAACCACAAGGCGTTTATGGACGCCAATCGGGAACGATATCTAAAGGATGTGCGCCAGCCTTTCTATCAGTTCATTGAGGCCATGGCCCCTTATATGCAGGAAATAGACCCCGATATGGAGGTGCGCCCAGCCAAGTGCCTGTCCCGGATCAACAGGGACACCCGCTTTTCTCGGGATAAATCCCCCTATCGGGATCATCTGTGGGTAGCGTTTCGTCAATCGGCCATGGGCAAGGATGGCGTTCCCTTCTATTGGTTTGAAATCAGCCCGGAATATGTGACCTGGGGGCTGGGAATCTGGGGGGAAAACCGGGAAGTGATGGATGCTATGCGCCGCAGGATTCTGGCGCATCCGGAGGATTACCTGCGCGTGCTGCCCATATTGCAGGAACGGGGCTTTGCCTTGAGCGGCCAAGAATGGAAAAAGCTGGCCGTGCCCAAAGAAGTTCCTTTGGAACTTAAGCCCTGGTATCTGAAGCGGCAGATTTATGCTGAAAAGGTGGATCTGCCCCTTTCGGTCATTCATGCTTCCGATCTGGTGGAGCGGGTGGCCAGGGATTTTCAGGCGCTCAAGCCCCTGTATCAAATGATGCGGGGCTGTGTGGAAGAAGCAATGAACCAGATGGATGAACAGGGAGGAGAATTATGACGGATTTACACGCGCTCAAAAGCGGCACGGATGTAAGAGGAAAAGCCTTGGGTGAAAATGCAGCCCTGACCTGCGAAGCAGCATCCCGGATTGCCGGGGCATTTGTGAGCTGGCTGAAGCAGCGGGGTGTGGATATTCCTCGGGTGGCTCTGGGCCGCGATTCCCGCATTACGGGCGAAGCGCTGCTGGCGGCCAGTGCCGATGGCTGTCGCCTGGCCGGTGCGCGTGTGGAAGTATATGATATGTGCACCACTCCGGCGATGTACATGAGCCTGATCACCGAGGGCTTTGGATGCGACGGCGCCATTATGATCACGGCCAGCCACCATCCCTTTGACCGGAACGGCCTGAAATTTTTCACCAAAGAGGGCGGCATTGACAGCAAAGAGCTGGATGAAATCCTGGCCATCGCTATGAGCGATGCACCTTTGAATCAGGGGGGCGAACCCATCCAGCGCCGGGAATTTCTGCCGGTGTACTGTGAACAGCTCAAGGAGCGGGTGCGCCGGGGCCTTGGCACGGATATTCAAAAGCCGCTGCTGGGGCTGCATGTGGTGGTGGACGCCGGCAACGGCGCCGGTGGCTTCTATGCTCAGCTGCTGGAAGATTTGGGCGCTTGGGTGGAAGGAAGCCAATTTCTGGAGCCGGATGGCCATTTTCCCAATCATGTGCCTAATCCTGAAAATGCAGAAGCGATGGCTTCTATCAGCGCAGCGGTGGTGAAGGCACAGGCCGATCTGGGTGTGATTTTTGACGCCGACTGTGACCGAGCGGCCATCGTGGATCATACGGGAAGGGAAATTAACCGTAACCGCCTGATCGCCCTGATCTGTGCCATTTTGCTCAATGAAAAGCAGGGGCTGACCATCGTGACTGACTCGGTCACTTCCTCTGGCCTGGCCCGGTTTATTCAGGAATGGGGCGGTGAGCATTATCGCTTTAAGCGGGGCTACCGCAACGTAATTGATGAGGCCATCCGCCTCAATGAGGCGGGGATTGATTGCCCCCTGGCCATTGAAACCAGCGGTCATGCGGCTCTTCGGGAAAATCATTTCCTGGATGACGGCATGTATCTGGTGACGGTGCTGATTTGCGAGGCGATGCGCTTAAAGCAAGAGGGCAAGGAGCTTTCCTCCCTTATTGAAGAATTGCGGGAGCCCAAGGAAAGCGCCGAAGTGCGCCTGAGCATTGCGGCGGAGGATTTCCGCGCAGCGGGCCGGGCGGCTATCGAAAAGGTGATGGATCATGCGGCCTTTGCGCCCGGCTGGCGCATTGCCCCGGATAACCGGGAAGGCGTTCGCATCTATTTTGATCTGGATGGAGAAATGGAAAGCGGCTGGTTCTTGCTGCGCCTGTCCGTTCACGATCCTGTGCTGCCGCTCAATCTGGAGAGCGATGTGGACGGCGGCGTAAAATATATGGCTTCGGCGCTTTTGCAGGTGCTCTCTGCTGCCGAAGGGATCGATTTGACTGCACTCCAACAATTTATTAAAAACGGGGAGGATCAATAACCATGGATATCCAGCTCAAAACCATCAACAACATCCGTACCCTGGCGGCGGACGCCGTTCAGAAGGCCAACAGCGGCCATCCCGGCGCGCCCATGGGCATGGCCCCTCTGGCTTACGCACTGTGGATGAAGGAAATGAAGCATAACCCGAAGAACCCTGCCTGGAAGGATCGGGATCGCTTCGTTCTTTCCAGCGGCCATGCCAGCGCCCTGCTGTATACCATGTTCCATCTCACCGGCTATGATATGACCATGGAAGATCTGAAAAACTTCCGGCAGTGGGGCTCCAAGACCCCCGGCCATCCCGAATTCGGCCATACCGCCGGCGTGGAAACCACTACCGGCCCTCTGGGCCAGGGCATTGCTAATGCCGTGGGCTTTGCCATTGCTGAAACCATGCTGGCTGCTCATTTCAACCGCCCCAATTTCCCCGTGGTGGATCACCGGGTGTATGCCATCTGCGGCGATGGCTGCATGATGGAAGGCATCGCCAGCGAGGCTGCCTCCCTGGCCGGCACTTTGAAGCTTGGCAAATTGACCCTGCTCTATGATGATAACGAAATCTCCATCGAAGGTGACACTGATATCACCTTCAAGGAAAACGTGGGCGCCCGCTTTGAAGCCTATGGCTGGCACGTGATCAGCCTCAAGGATGGCAACGACGTGGAAGCCATTCTGGAAGCCATGGAAGCCGCCAAGCAGGATGAACGCCCCTCCCTGATCATCTGCCCCACCAAGATCGGCTATGGCTGCCCCGCCAAGGAAGGCAAGGCCTCTGCTCACGGCGAACCCTTGGGCGTGGACAACCTGCTGGCTGCCAAGAAGAACCTGGGCATGCCCGAAGAAAACTTCGTGGTGCTGCCTGAAGTGTATGATCACTGCAAGGAACTGATGGAAAAGAACGCCCAGGCCGAAAAGGAATGGAACGAGCTCTTTGCCGCTTATGCCAAGGCCTATCCCGAGCTGGCCGAGGAATGGGAAAATTGGTTCAGCGATGAATTGCCCGACGAAGTGATGATGGGCGATGATCTGTGGCAGTGGGACGGCAAGGACGCCACCCGCGGCGCTTCCGGCGCTATGATCAACCGCCTGGCCAAGCTGCTCCCCAACCTGGTGGGTGGCAGCGCCGACCTGGCTCCCTCCAATAAGACCAACATCAAGGATGGCGGCGATTATTCCGCCGAAAACCGCACCGGTCGCAACCTGCACTTTGGCGTGCGCGAGCATGCTATGGCGGCTATCTGTAATGCCATGGCGCTTCATGGCGGCCTGCGGGTATTCTGCGGCACCTTCTTCGTGTTCAGCGATTACATGAAGCATGCCATGCGCATGAGCGCCATTATGAAGCTGCCCGTCACCTACGTGCTCACCCATGACTCCATCGGCGTTGGCGAAGACGGCGCCACCCATCAACCCATCGAGCATCTGGCCGGCCTGCGCGCCACCCCCGATATGCTGGTGTTCCGTCCTGCCGATGGCAAGGAAACCACCGCTGCCTGGCTGACTGCCCTCACCTCCGGCCTGCCCACCAGCCTGGTGCTCACCCGCCAAACCCTGCCCCTCTATGAAAACAGCTCCTGCCAGGCCATGAAGGGCGGCTATATCCTTTCCGACAGCGAAAAGGAAACCCCCGATCTGATCTTGATGGCTTCCGGCAGCGAAGTGGAGCAGATGATGGGCGCTCAGGCCGAACTCAAGAAGGATGGCATCGACGCCCGCGTGGTATCCATGCCCTGCATGGAGCTCTTCCTCAAGCAGGATAAGGAATATCAGGAATCTGTGATCCCCTCCAATGTGCGCGCCCGCCTGTCTCTGGAAGCCGGCGTCACCATGCCCTGGTATCGCTTTGTGGGCCTGGATGGCAAGGCCCTGGGTATCGATCATTTCGGCGCTTCCGCTCCCGCCGCTGTTCTCTTTAAGGAATACGGCTTCACCGTGGAAAACGTGGTGGCCAACGCCAAGGAACTGCTGGGAAAATAAGTAAATCCATAAAAAGAAAGCTTTCTGCAGTAGGCTTGATGAAAAGAACGGATTTCTCCTTCACATTTCTTCATGACTACGGCCCGTTTGCGGTGAATGGAAGCAGTTAATACAAACAGCAAGTCATACCAGCGCGTACGGCTTGCTGTTTTTATATGGCTGTGATAAAATGATGAAAACAAACTTGAATTTGGTGGTGTATTATGAATCTTGATAAAATGTATTTGGAGGAAGACTTATTCCCGAGAGAGATAACCTCTTATGAGAAGCGAGATTATGGTTTTTTATTTTATAATGAGGATAACAAAGAATCATTTGACTCTAACCACGCAATCATATACAAAGAGAAGATACATGATGTAAAAACGGTTCTCAGGGATATTATTGACTTCTATAAAGAAAAGGGGATTAGACCCAATATATATCAATCGATTCGTGAGGAAGGATATTTTGAAGAGATAAAAAGAGAACTTTCTACATATGGATTTGAATATTGGACCGAATCGCAGAAATACATGGTTTTGTCCGAGAAAAATATGATTGTATCTAATCCTGAGATTTTTGTTCAAAAAACATCTGAATGGAAAGATGAATATGGAACTGAGATCTTTGAAAAGGCAGGAGAACCTTGGGAAATAGATGTGGCAAAAAGAGCGTTAATGAATAACAATACATTATTTTTTGTCGCTTATTATAAAGGGAAGCCTGTAGGAATGACGCATTGCCATATCACGAATGAGATTTGCAGAGTTGACTATTTGCTTGTTTCAAAAGCACATAGAAATATGGGAGTAGGGCGAGCATTGATAAACAGCTTTGTAGCGTATTGTCACGAAAACCACATAACTAACTGTTATTTGTGGCCCGATGGAGAAACGGCGGAGAAAATATATTATGAAGCTGGTTTTCGTTATATAGAAACAAAACAGGCAGGACGTGCAACGTGTAAAGGGGGCTAATTCATGGCTGAATTGTTTGGCCAAATTCCAATTTGACGAGCACCCTTTAAAGATTCATTCGTATACATAAACGGGCATCCGGCAAAACGCCGGATGCCCGTCTTTTTCCATGGGTGGATAAATTGCACCGTAAGAATGCTCTCGCCGCAAAAGCCTTCTTTTGGTACTGGATTTATTTTGGCATATGGCGCAGGGTATCTTTGGCTGCTTTGTTCAAATCAATGCGGCCTACGCCGAAAATACTGGTATCCAATTGGCCATTGATGGGCTGGGTCCAGCATTCAGGGATGCACTTGGAACCGCCCCGCATGCCCATAATAGAGCCCACCGTGGCGCCGTTGCAGTCGGTATCAAAGCCCATCTGCACGGCCCGGCAAATGGAGAGGCTGTAGTCCCCGCCGCCATAAAGCAGGGCGGCAGCCACGATCATGGCATTGGATATGGTGTGGCACCAGCCATGGGCGGTATGCTCATTATAGGCGGCATGGATTTTTTCAACCGCTTCATCATAGGCAACGCCCTGGCGGAAATCCTGGATCACTCCCTGCACCGCCGCATAGAGCCGGGAGGTGGCGGGAATTTGGGAAAGCCCGGCCAGAATGATCTTTTCCAGGTCATTTTCCACCGCAGCCTCAGCAATCATGGCAGCGGCAAACATTTCCCCGTAAATGCCGTTTTTGATATGGGAAATGGAAGCATCCCGCCAGGCCATATCCGCGGCAGTTTCGGGATCGCCGGGGTTGATATAGCCAAAGTAATCCCCCCGGATCTGGGCGCCGATCCATTCCCGGTAGGGGTTCTGGAAGCGGGCGGAGGCAGGGGGCGCATAGCCCTTGGTCAGGTTGCAGAAAGCCACCCGTTCCGCCGTGCAATAGGCGCTCTTGGGCTGATAATCCAGCCATACCTGGCCTACCTGGGCGGGGGTGAAATCCCGGCCGTATTTTTCCAGCAGCACCTGGGCCAGCACCACGTAGTTGGTGTCATCATCCACCGGTGCGCATTCGATCTGGTCGGCCAGGCTGTCCATGCGCATGCGATAGGTGTATTTGGCCATCCGTTCGGGGGTGGCGTCCCGGCTGGTAAGATAGCGGCGCAGCGGGAAATTATCCGTTTCTTTCAGCAGGGGCCAGAGCTCATTGGTGCGGATGCCTTCGATGGGCTTGCCCAGCAGGCAGCCGCAGATGCGCCCCAGCCAGGCTCCCAGCATTTTGTCTTCCAGGATATCTGCGTCAGGGAGCGGCTTCTTTTCCGGCTGCTCAGAGCGCAGGGCCTGGATCTCCGGAAGGTCGGAGGGCTCCTGCCAGGGATAGTTTTCTACTGTGGGCAGGCTGTCCACCAGCTGGGAAAGGGTATCTGCCAACTGGAATTTATAGCGGCTGTGGGGCATGGCGGCCACGGCCTCAAAGAGCGCCTTGTAGGGGGCGATATCCTTTCCCTCCTCCAAGCACTGGGTATATTCTACTCGCAGTTCCTTGGCATAACACTCCCAGGTATCCATTTTTTCATAATCCGGCTCCAGATGGATTTTGCTCATGGTGCTTTCTCCTTTCCAATCAACAGGGACAGATTGCTGATAAGAATCACACAATTAGTTTTCCCATTAGGTTTTCTTTGGGAGAGCGCGAGAGGGCCTTTCTTTTTCCTAAAAGAAAGGTCCTCTCGCCTTATACTCGTCACCCTAAGTCGGCTTCCAGGCGCACGCAGCGGCCCACGAAGGTGATCTCATTGTAATTTTTGATCTCGCTTTCGCAAGTTTCATTGTAGCTCTGGAGCATGGCCTGGTAATCATTCACTTTTTTCACCTTGCGTAGCACCTTGCCCTGGGGCGTTTGCAACAGCATAATGGCTCCATCCACTGCGGCTTGGGCGGGCACTACCAGCAAAAGATCGCCCTTTTGCACCCGGAAGCCCCGCAGCTCATTATCCGGCGCCATGAAATAAAACACCTTATCCGGGGACGCGCCTTCAATTTTTCCGTTGGTGATGGGCAGCAGCCGATGGCCCACTTCCTTCATGACGGCATTGTAAATGGGCACGTGCTTGAGCACTCCGGAAAGGGCGTCCAGCCAGATGGAGCCGGCGCTGCCGGGATCGCTTTCGGCCACGGCTTCGGGCTTCTGGCTCAGGGGACGGGGGGACGCTTTTTTTACTTCTGCTTTCGCCATTTGGGGCACGGCGGACTGTAAATCCACCGTGGCAGCGATATCTTCCAGGGTGAAATCCGCCTCCGTGTGCTGCTGCAGGCCCATGGTTTTGAGGATGCGCCGGGCCTGGTCATCGGCAATAATGCGGGTGCCCGCTTCCACTTCCATCAAATATTTATCGCTCACGCCGCATTTCCGGGCCACCTGCTTATGGGTGAGCCCCTGGCGGGTGCGCTCCAGTCGAATCAAATCTCCTAATCTGCTCATTGCGGGATACCTCCTTGTTTTTTTGCGCGGGAAGGGATTTTGCGTCAAAAGCCCCTCCCTCGCGCTCCCACCGAAAACCGGTATGGAATGGGGCTGTTTGAATACTATTTGCGATTTCCCCATGATACTTCCAGGAAATCTACCATTTTAACGGCACCCTGACACACATATTCCAGATTGCTTTCCTCACAGATCACGTCCCGGCGGGTATGGATCCTTGGCACATGATAACCCAGCTTATTCTTTCGGCAGGCAGCAATGGCCGTGCCTTTGGTGAAGGCGAGCTGATCGGAATTGTAGTGAGTGTTCTTGGCGCTGCAGTGAATGGCCTTATGCTCTCCCTGATCCTGGAAGGAATCAAGGAGCAGCTTTTCCAGGGCTTCGTCTTTTTTCTTGGGCGCTACGATAAGAAAATGCTGGCCATCCCCAATGCAGTCCAGGTTCACGATCAGGGCATTTTTCTTGATATCCGGATGGGCTTTGGCGTATTGCTGGGAGCCGATTTTGCCAAATTCTTCGTTATCAAAGAAAATAAAGGCCGCTTTTTTCCTTTGATCCTCCGGGAGCATTTCCATGATCCTGAAAAGGGAAGCGGTTCCGGAGGTGTTATCATTGGCGGTGTGGCGGTTGGCCGGTCCAAAGAAAATCAGGGCAAAAAGGCCAAAGTAAACCGTCAGAAAGCCCAGAGAATACATCAATTCGTTGCCTGTTACGTGCCAAAGGAGCAGCCCGGTCCCCAGCCCCAACGCCAGCATTACCAGCACCAGAGGCATCTGTACCAGGAAGGTAAGGGGCATATTCTTGGGGAAGATCAGATTGGGTACTGGCATTTCAGCGCAGGTGTCATAGTGGGCGGTAAAAATCACCAGGGCTTTTTCCGGATCGCCTGCCACCAGATTCCGGCTTTTCCGGGAGCCTTTGTATTCTTCGATTCTGGCTTCATAGCCCCGCTTTGCGCAGGCTTCCTGGGCAAATTCCAGGAAAGCGGTCTTTTGCGCCTTGGTGCGGCGCACCTGATATTTTTCCAGTAATTCGTTCAAGATTTCCATGGGAAAGCCTTCTTCCGTTATTCGCCGTAATCTCCCTGCCCGGGCAGCAGCTTAATTTCAAGGCCAGGATTTTCCTGGGCGGAATCGAGGAAAACAGCCAGGAACCCGGCCCATTTTTCAGGCATATTCCGGGCAGCCAGAGCACAATCCTCGATCACCAGTTGAGTATCGGAAAGCTCCGTCAGGCAATCATGGAGGGCATCCAGGTTGTGGCCGTAATAATCGGGAAAGGAAAGGGCCTCTTTCAGGGCTTCATGAGCCGCCCGGGGGCTATCCCATGCAGCGGCGGAAATTTGGATCTGTTTCATGGGGTAATCTCCTCAAAGGTTTCGTAGTGGTCATCGGTATAGAAGATCAGGCCATCGTTGCTGAATACAATGCGCTTTGCATTGCGGTATTCTCCGTCAAAATCAATATCGCATTCATAATACTGGCGGCCGTTCTTTTGGGGCAGCAGCTCTTCATAATTGCCGAAACGGTCGCCGCCGATGCTCATGCCCGGGGCTACCTCCCATAGATTGCCCTTGTTGTTGACCCAGCCCAGATCCTGGGCCTCTTTTCTTGTAATATAATTTTCCGGCAATTCGCCAAATGCCATGATGTAGGCGGCCACGTGCTCCTTATCTGAATACCATTCGCCTTTTACCACAAAGGGCGTTTCGCCTTCATCTGGGGCTTTCGTGGCTTCCGGCAGCGTCTTTGGCACGTCGGCGCTGAGCAGCAGATAAGTGTCATAATCGATGGTTCCTGTGGGCGCCAAATCAAAATCCTGCTGGAAAGCGATGACGGCGGCTTCCAGGGCCTTGCTGAAATTGCCGTCAAGGGGGCCATCGTAATACTTCAGGGCTTCCAGCGCCCATTGCATTTCCTTCACTTGCTGGCCGGAGGAGCCTTTTTTCAGCTCCTTGAATTCCTCGGCCTGGGCAGAAGATACAAATGGCAGGGCAGAAGCATCCTTATTTCGCATATCCAGCCCGGGCCACACATACATGAGCACGCTGCCAATGAGCACGATGATGGCGGCAATCAGGGTAAGGATGCGCACAAAGGGGGAAATGGGCTTTTTATTTTGCTGGTTTTCCTGCATGTTTTTTTATTCCTCCTGAATCCATAAAGAGCGGTTGCCGTATACGTCCACAATGAGAATGGCAGGAGTGCCCCGGAGCTGGGGCAATTGCAGCACCCGGGGGAGGGCAGGGGTATGCTTGCGCCGGGCGGCGCTGGCATGGGCGTAAAATACGCCCTCCTGATAAAAGCCCACCGACCATTGATCCACGGCATCCAGCCCGGTCACTTGGCAGCCCTCCGGGGCTTCATAGGAAGCAAGCTGCACATCGTGGAAGGCAATGCCCGGCACAAAATCAGCCTCCATGTTTACCAGAGGGCAAAGGGCAGGGGCGTGCAGGGTCATAGCGGTATCCAGGAGGCGCTTCCGGGTAACGGATAAGGCCATGGGGCTCATATCCCCGATCAGATAACGTCGGCCATTGATTGCAGCGGCAATGGCCGTGGTGCCGGAGCCGCCAAAAAGATCAGCCACCAGATCGCCGGGGTGGGTGGAAGAAAGAATGATTCGGGATAAAAGCGCCTGGGGCTTTTGGGTATCATAGCCGGTGCGCTGAGGATCCTTCTGCTGCAGATGACTCACATCCGCCCACACGTCTCCGGGATAGACGGGATCATCGTCATAGTAGGTGTAGGTCTTTCCACCGGATTGAATAGTGCGGTAGGTGCGCCCATTTTCATCCACGCAGCGGCGCATATGATTTTGCCGGTTCTCGCTGCGGGGAAGGGGCACGGCGGTGATATCAAAAAAATGCTTTCTGGATTTGCGGTAGAAAAGGATCACATCGTGCTTGCGGGAAAAGCGCTTCATGCTGCGCCCGCCGGATTGATAGGCCCAGATGATCTCGTTAACGAAATTGCTCTCTCCAAAGATTTCATCGCAAAGAATGCGGGCATGGGCGCTCATGCGGCTGTCCAGGTGCAAAAAAAGGGAGCCCGTTTCATTGAGCAGCATTTTTGCGTTTTCCAGTGCGGCCCGAAGCAGGGCAAGGTATTCCGCCTTGCCGGAAAAGCGATCACTGTAGGCGGGTAGGGTGAGGGCGTTGCGCCCGGTTTCCCAGCCCTTTTCGCCCACCCGCATCCGCAGGAAAAAATCTTCCCCGGTCATAAAAGGGGGATCCAGATAAACGCATTGCACCTGGCCGGCCCAGTGGGAATAATCCCCTTTGCGCACGTCTGTTTGCAGCACATACCCGGCGCTGCCATCCTTATGCACTTCCTGGTGGTATGCAGCTTGCCTCCAGCTCATGGAGAACCCTCCTTATAATTCTTTCAGCTTTTCATTATAGGCATGCAGCGCATCCAAAAAAGCGGCATGGGCGGGGCAGGCATATAAAATTTCCCCCGCCTTGGCTACAGCCTCCACAAATTCCTTGGAAAGCCCGGCCTTGCCGCTTTCCATCAGCGGGCATACGGCCCAGGCGCGCCGATCCATTTTTGCGCCTGTTCTGGTGGGCAGCATGGGAAAGAGCCGGCAGGAAAGGGGGCGCTGGCTTCGGTCGCAAAAGCCATCGCAGGTGAGAAGAAGCGCACCTTCCGTCACCCCGTCATCCCTTTCCAAGGAAAAGCCCTGGGGCAGAGGGGTATACAGCGCTTCCTCACCGGGAAACAGCAGCATGCCTCCCTGGCCGTCTTCGTCGCTTTCACAGCAGGCGCCGCCGCAAAAACGGCCGCAATCCAATTTAAGGGGCGTCACGGCTTCCAATAGCGCCCGTGCCGCCTGTACAGCTTCCAGCGGATTCATTCTAAAATCCCCTCCGCGCATTTTCTCTATTTTATCACGAATACACGGGATTGACAAGGAGCGAGGAAGGGGATAAGATGAAAGAAAAGGAGGGAATGCCATGGATTTTTTGCTGCCCGCCCCGGTTCTTCGCGCCCTGGACATGCTGGAGGAAGGGGGCTTTTCTGCCTATGTGGTGGGTGGCTGTGTGCGGGATTGGGTGCTGGGTATTCCGCCTCATGATTTTGATATTTGCACGGCGGCCACGCCGGAGGAAATGAAGGAAATATTTAAGGGAGAGCGCACCATTGAAACGGGAATAAAGCACGGCACCCTCACCGTGCTTATGGAAAATGAGCCCCTGGAAATCACCACCTTCCGCCTGGATGGGGATTATCTGGATGGACGCCATCCCTCCTCGGTATCCTTCACCCGCAAAGTGGAAGAGGATCTTTCCCGCCGTGATTTCACCATGAATGCTATGGCCTATTCCCCTAAGGATGGCCTGATTGATCCCTTTGGTGGTCAAAAGGATTGCCGCGATGAAATCATTCGCTGCGTGGGCGAGCCGGAGCGCCGCTTTCAGGAGGATGCTTTGCGTATTCTCAGGGCCCTGCGCTTTTCTGCGCGGTTGGGCTTTCCCATCGAGGAAGCAACCGTCCGGGCCATTGGACGGCTCAAAGAAAATTTGGAAAAGATCAGCAAAGAGCGCATTGCCGTGGAGCTGACAGGGCTTTTGCAGGGAAGATATGCGCGTGAAATTCTGATGGATTTCGCGCCTGTGATTGTATCTGTCATCCCGGAATTGGCGCAAGCCGATCCTGTGCTTTGGGAAAGCATGCTTTCTTCCCTGGCGCATTTGCCCCGGGAGCCTTTATATGGCTGGACTGCACTGCTCAATTCCTGCAGCACAGCTCCTGCGGTATGCGCGGATACGGCGCGCCGGATTTTAAGAAACTTAAAAATGCCGCTCAAGCTGATCGAGGGAGCGGGCGAATTGATCGCATGGCGGGATGCAGATCTGCAACCCCACAGGATGCAGAAAATGCTGATGCATCTGGGACCGGAAAGGCTTTCGCAGCTGCTTTTCTGGCGTGAAGCGGAAAAACCGGGGGCATATGAGAAATCCCGGACGAGGATGGAAGAATTGCTCAGGGAAAACGCATGCTATTCTTTGGCACAGTTGGCGGTAAATGGCAAAGAAATGGCCGCCCTTGGGCTGCGCGGCGCGCAGATCGGGGCGGCGTTGAATATGCTGTTGGAGCAGGTGGTAGATGGCAGCCTGCCCAATGAACGGCAGGCGCTGATTCATTATATCAGCAGGCACGCACCATGCGATTGATCACCTCATCCTGAATTTCCTTGGAGAGCAGTACAAAATAATAGCTGTATCCGCATACCCGGACGATGATATCCCGATGAGCATCGGGATTTTTTTGTGCCTCCCGCAAAAGGTCGATATCCAGCATATTGAATTGAAGGGTGGAGCCGCCGTTAGCCAGAAATTCTTCCACCAGGGCAATCAGGATATGCAGCCCACTTTCTCCTTCCAGGGGCGGCAGGGTGATTTCCAGGGCGAAAGAATCGGTGAAATCGGTAAAATCGTAATGCGCGGCGCTGCGGAGAATATCTGTGGGCGTGATGCCGGAAATGATCTCGCTGGGAGAGGCACCCCGGGAAATGGGGAAGGAAGCCGGGCGCCCATCGGGAGTGGCCGGGGTGCCTTTGCCGAGATTACGGAAAATATCATGGGCATAAAAAGCAGGATAATATTTTTTGCCGTACCCGTTCTCCTGGCCGGATACCTGGCTTAAATCATGGAGCACCCGAGCAGAAAAGGCGTCCGCTTCTTCATTCCCTGTTCCGTATTTGGTCAGCCGATTGACAATGTATTGCCGGAGCCGTTCTTCACCTGTGAAATTTTTTTCAAGGATTTCAATCAGTCTGGGCAGGGGGTATTTTTGTTCATCAAAGCAAAGGCGCTTGATGGCGGAAAGGGAATCGATGAAAGTGGCCGGGGCCACCATGGAAAGGGCGGTGGAGGTATATTTGGCGCCGCACTGGGTCAGATCCAGGCCGGATTCCAGGCAGCCGGTGATCATGGCGCTGTACAGCGGCATGGGCGAATGCTCATACCATTGGGCTTCCAGTTTCTCCTTTTGCCCGATCACTTTTTCATGATAGGCCCGCACATCGCTGATAGCTTCCTTGTAAAGGGCTTCAAAGCTATCGTAGGGCTGTTTTTTCAGCGTATCCAATAAAATGGCGGGCAGGCCCAGCCATGTATCGGCCCGGGAACACATTTCCGTTCCGCCCAGAACGATTTCATGGCAGCCGCCGGCCACATACAGCCGGGCGTCCCTTACATCCTGGCCATACTTCACCCGGGCAGCAATATGGGTATCGTCGTTCATGAAAACCAGAACGGGCAGGCGCGCCAATTGCACCTGGCAAGCCAGGGCGATATATTCTTTGGGATGGCGGGGAGACATGCGGCAATCCAGCTTCACATTCACCGTGCGGCACTCCAGTACCGCTTCAAAAACCAGCCTTGTAATTTCATTAAATACAATTTCCCCATTCCTATCGCAGCCCCCCAGAATGATGGTGGTGGAGGTTTCATGGGGATCCTCGTTTTCATTGAAGCGTATGGCGGTATAGATCAGGCAGTCCTCCAATAAATCCTTGGCTTCCTGCCGGGTGATGCGCCCGTTTTCAAGATCCTTTTGGTAATAAGGGAAAAGCATTCGATCCAATTGCCCGTAGGTGCTGATGCCGATGCCCTCCAATGTGCCCACGGCTTCCCGGCAGAATAGAATGGCAGAAAGGGCTTCATAGAAAGTTTCAGCGGGCTCCATGGGCACTTTTTTTGCAGCCTCAGCCAGGCGTATCAGATGTGCGCGCACATGCTCATCCGTTTCTGTCTGCAGCATGTCCATGGCCCGGACGGAAAAACGGCAGGAGAGCGCAGCAAGAATATCCAGCCCTTCCACAACCGATTCATAGAAAAGTTGCTTATGACGATCGGTGCAGGCAGCATAAAAGTGCTGGGCACGGGTTTTGAGCCCATTCAGGCCAAGCTCCAGGATATCATCATAATTCAGGGCGTGATGATCGTGGCGGTTATTGGTGAAATGAATTTTACCACGTTCCTGGTCTTCCATAAAAAAATTGGCATAAGCTTGAAAAGCGGCAGCGTCTTTCCGGCGGCGCATATGAGCGCCCCCACCAAAGCCCCATTGATAGCGATCCCGGCAGGCGGAAAAATCAAACCAAAAGGGAAAATGCCGAAACACATGCACCCGGCTTTTTTCGGCCAATATCCGCATCAGGGCGGTCTTTTGCACCGGGGAGGGGGCATTCTGCAGCTGCTGCAGCGCCTGATCCATTTCCGGTTCCAGCAATTCTTTTTGAGGATCCAGGGTATCATAATGTTTTTTCAGCTCCCGGATCATTTCTTCGTGGCGTTTTACAGGAATCATGGGCGCTCCTTTTTATTGGTGGCTTGCTTCAATGCCTAATTGTCGGGCTTCCTTGAGCAGGGCATCCATTTTTTCCTTGGAGGGGGGTGTAAGCCGTGCACCGGGATAGGACTGATTCATGGATGCGTATTTTTCCGTGCAAAGAGGATTGAAGGGTAAAAGCTCCAGGGGAATTTTGGGGTTCAGCCCGGCGATGAATGTGCCGATGGCACGGATGCTTTCTGCATCATCATTGACTCCGGGAATAATCGGGGTGCGCAGCACCAAGGGAAAACCCTTTTCCGCCAGTCTTTGGATATTGGATAGAATCTGCTCATTGCGTTTCCCGGTATGCGCCTGATGGCGGATGGGATCCATGCATTTGATATCTGCCATAATCAGGTTCAGATGAGGCAGCAGGAGGCTCAATACCTCCCAGGGAGCATGCAGGGCGCTTTCTATGGCCGTGTGAATGCCACGTGCCTGCAAAAGGAGAAGGGCCTTCAGAAGGAAAGGCGCTTGCAAAAGGGGCTCGCCCCCGGAAAAGGTGACACCGCCCTGGGAGCGAAGATAGATGGATTGATCCTTGAGCAGTTCCTCCATGAGCTCTGCTAAAGTGATTTTTCTTCCCATCAGGGACAGGGCTCCCGCATAGCAGGCTTCCGTGCATTTGCCGCATTGGGTGCATCTATGGGTAAACCGAGCCGCTTTTCCATTTTCGGCCTGGGGACAAGCTTCCCCACATGCGTTGCAATCAATGCAGGCGGTGGGGTGAAAGCAGAGGGTGGGGGCGTGCTCCCAGGATTCGGGATTATGGCACCACCAGCAGCGTAAATTGCATCCTTTCATAAAAACGGTGGTGCGCACCCCCGGTCCATCGTGGATGGAAAAATGCTGAATATTGAAAATAACGGCGCTTTCCATGATGATCTCCTCTCATGGGTGTCCGAAAAATTATAACACAAAAAAGGCTGAAAGACAATGCTTTCAGCCGGAATGAACTTATAAATCAGCCGATATAGGGCAGGCTGGCGGCGGCCACGCTCTGGCCCACGCGGCGGCTGGCTTCATCGGGGATATGCAGGGTGATCTTCTTGGAAAGCTCGGGGAATTCGGTATCCAATACTTCCTGGGCCTTCTTGAGAAGCAGCACGCCGCCTTCGCCGGAGGTGACGCGGCCCATGATCAATACATGATCGATATCATAGAAGCGGGCGTACCAGGCCAGGGAATAGCCAAAGTATACGCCAATGGATTCATAAATCTTGGCGGCTTCGGGGTTGCCATCCGCCATGGCCTTCTGAACCACCTTCAGCTTTTCGGCCAGGGAAAGGCTGTCATCTAATTCAATGCCGGCAGCGGGGGCGAGCTTGATCACACCGTCCTGAGAGAAATATTTCACGCCGCAGCCCCAGTCGCCGCTCCACTCGTCCACCATGGCGTCCCGGTTGAAGTCCACAGGGGCAAAGGCCAGTTCGTTAAGCCAGCCGGTGATGTTCATATCCTGATCCACATAGCCGCCTGCTTCGCTGGTACCCATGGCGATGCCCAGCACATTGCCCACTTCCAATTCCATGGCGCCGGCCAGGGCGGTTACGTCGCCATCGTTGGCCACTTCCAGGGGCGCGCCGATTTCCTTGGCTACGTCGATATACATGGTCTTTACCTTCTTGGCAAAGTCCTCTTTATTCACTTTTAGGAACAGGGAGGCCACCATGATTTTGTTGTCGATATACACGCCGGCAGAGGAAACGCCGATGGCGTCCACCCGGGGCATATGGCTGGCGGCGGTTTTCATTGCGGCCAGGATACCATCGTAATGATACTGGGGATCGGAATTGGTCTTGGGGAACCAGACCACTTCTTCAGAATACACCGCTTCGCCATCGACCACTGCGGATACCTTGCGGTCGCTTCCGCCGGCGTCAAAGCCGATGCGGCAGCCCTTGAGATGGCGGCCTACGCTGCCGGCAGAAGAGCGGGTTACCTTGATTTCATCCATGGAAGCGGCATATTCCACTTCAAAGGGGCATTCGTATACGGTGCTCATAAAATCGGCGTCAAAGGCGCGCTCGCCGCCTTCCTGATAGGCCGCTTTCAGATGATCGTATACTTCCTTGGAGCCATGCACCAGGATTTTATGGCCGCCCCGGGCCCACAAGAGGGTCTTTACCAGGCGATCCATCAGGGGCACGGTGCGTGCGTCTTCGCCATCTTTAAAAAGCTTCATGCAGTAATGATCGCAGTAGCCCTGATTGCGCAGAATCAGTACGCCAAAATCAACGGTGTTGTTTGCGGCAGCCACGTCCTTTTCGTAGGCGCGCATTTCCACTTCCAGAGGGCGGAAACCGGGATCCAGAGGGGCAAGAACCTTCAAGCTCATGGGGAAACCTCCTTTAATGCATTTTGGCGAGGGAGATACTTTTGCGTCAAAAGCCCCTCCCTCGCGCTCCCACCGAAAACCGAATGGGATATAACAGCGCTTTATTCTCAATCAACGATCTCTCCCAGTTGGTTTTCTTTGGGAGAGTGCGAGAGGGCCTTTCTTTTTCCTAAAAGAAAGGTTCTTTCGCAAAATGTGTTCATTTGGAAAACTTACATACGCCGCGAACGATGGTCTTATGCACTTCGCAAGCGGCATCCATCAGGATGATATCGGCATCCTTGCCGGGGGTGAGGGAACCCTTGCGATCGGCCACGCCGGCGGATTCAGCGGGGTTCAGGGAAGCGGCGCGCACGGCCTGGTGCAGAGGCAGGGAGGCATAATCCCGCAGGTTTCTCACGCCGTGGTTGAAGCGCAGCACGCTGCCAGCGATGGTGCCATCCTGGAGGCGGCATTCGATACCCTTGAGAATAAAGATCTGGCCGCCGTTTTCATATTCGCCGTCCGGCATGCCGGCAGAGCGCAGCGCATCGGTGATCAATACCAATTTATTGCCCTTCACCTTGGCCATCAGGGGGAAGAGCCCTTTATTTACGTGAAAGGTATCGGGAATCAATTCGCAGTATACATCGCTGGTAAGGGCAGCGCCCACCACGCCGGGATCACGGTGCATCATGGGGGTCATGGCGTTGAAGGTATGGGTGGAGCGGGTAATGCCCTGGTTAAAAGCTGCCATGGCCTGATCATAATTGGCGCCGGTGTGGCCGATGGAAAGCTTGATATCGGTTTTATCCTTCAGAACGCGCACAAAATGGTCGCCATTAGGCATTTCGGGAGCGCAGGTGAGCACTTTGATGATATCGGCATGGGGAAGCACCTTTTCGGGATCCATGGGCTGGATATAGGCTTCGTTCTGGGCGCCTTTCTTGGAAGGATTGATAAAAGGGCCTTCCATGTGCATGCCCAGGATTTCAGCGCCCTCAAAATCATCGGAAAGGCTTTCTTCCCGCAGCTGTCGCAGCTGCTGGCACACGGTTTCCAGGGTCTCCCAGGCTACAGTCAGGCTGGTGGGGAGGAAGGAGGTGACGCCGTTTTCCAAAAGGCCCTTGGCCATGCAGCGCACGCCGTCCGGATCGGCGTCGGATACGTCAGCGCCCTGATAGCCGTGGATATGGGTATCCACCAGGCCGGGCGCCACATATAGGCCCTGGGCGTCGATGATTTCTTCTGCCTGCGCCCGGGCAACGCTTTCATCCACAATGCCAATGATTTTCTGATCAAACAAAAGCGCCTTTCCCAGCACTTCGGATTCGGGAAGCAGGATACGACCGTTGACGATTGCCTTTAACATATGAGCACGCTCCTTTTTGCGCGAATTTGCATTTCAATGATATTATAGAATAATTTTTTCTGAATTACAATACAAAAACAGCAAAAAACCGCATGCAGGCGTGAAAAAACATTGCCATGGGCAGGATGCTTCTCGCCCCCCCTTTGTCAGCGGTCTGTCCATACACAAAAGTATATGGATTTTTTTGCAATAGCAAGGAAATCAACCGGTGAGATAAGGGTTAATCTCTTTCCGATATATTTACTGATCTTATGTGATATATTATACTTAGCGCATCGATCGAAGCACATTGCTCATTGATTTAGGAGGAATAGAAAGATGCTAAGTTTCGGAAAAAGATTGAAGGAAATAAGAAAAGGTGCCCAGCTTACGCAGGCTGAGCTGGCGGAAAAACTGATGGTATCGGTGCAGTCCATATCAAAATGGGAATGTGATAATGCGATGCCCGATATTGTTCAGATTGTTCCCCTTGCTGCCATTCTTGGCGTTACAACGGATTGTCTTCTTGGTGTAGGCGGAGACGAGAAGGCAGACAGGAAAACACTCTATGAAAAAACAGAGAAAATAAGCAAAGGTATTGATCCTGTGTATAGTCGCACAGATCATGCATATTATGAGTGCTACGAGCTATATAAACAGCATATCAAAAAATATCCTCTCGATTGCGAAGTAAAATTACGGTGTGCAGAATGCTTGATCAGATTGCTTTACTACGGAGCAGGATCGAGGGAAGAAAAAGATAGGCTTTATGATGAAACGGAAAATCTTTTGAGTTCCTTGATTCATTTTGATCAGGATATCACGAGAGTGATTGATGCGAAACAAATGCTGGTCATTCTCTATCTTTACCATAACGATTTTGCAAACGCCGAAGAAATTGCAGCTGGATTACCTCAAAGAGGGAACATAAAAGCTTTGATGGACATAGAGATTTATTCCAAAAAGAATGATTATAATAAATGTATTGAAATCGCAGAGCGTATGTGCAATGATGCGGTTCATGATTATTATCGCGCATTGGCCAATAAAGCGAGGAGAATATCGCTTCTCGGTGAGGACAGAAAGCAAGAGGCCATATCTGCTTGGTATCAGCTATTGGGCTGTATAAGATATAACGATAAAATAAGTGATGATATAACCATTCACACCAAATGGCTGTACAGCGCGCTCAATAACCTGGCCAATGATTATATTGCAATAGGAGAAATTGGTAAGGCTTTTGATGTGATCGAGGAGCTTGCTAATATTCTTATTCGTGATTACAAGAAATGCAAAGAAAGTGGCGAGGAGGCCGTGGCAGCAGAAATAAAGAGCAACTTTAAGTTCTATTTGCACAGTTGCTATAATTTGTGCTTCCATTCAGATGACAATATAATTTCCGAAGATCCGAGGTTCAAGAAATGCGAACAGATGCTCTATAGCGTTGATTGATGGCTGTGTACAAATCCAAGGATGGAGCAGGGATACATTTTCTTTCATTAATAAATAAAGCCATTTTAATCTGTGGAGAATCTGGACTCCGGCATGCGATGAAGCAAGCTCAAAAAGCCTTGTTTTTTCCGCAAGAAGCTTGAGGAAACGGAAAAGCAATTTCACGGGCACAATGAAAACGAGAAAATACCGGTAGAGAAAGCAAGCTTTCTCCAACCGGCATTTTCATACTTTCGAAATCCTTCCCCTTTGAGGGGAAGGGGGACCGCTTGCGGTGGATGAGGTGGAAATAATCGTTTCTTTTTCTCTATCGTTCCACTTCATCAGTCGCTTCGCGACAGCTTCCCCTCCAGGGGAAGCCGAATATCCGAACGAAGGGGCAGCGCCCCTCATCGTTTTCTTCTATTGGATACTTATCTCTGCTGCAGCTGCTGCATCAGATCGCTGACCAGATTATTAAGGGTAGGCGATATTTTTGTTTCCTTGGCCACCTTCTGGCAGGCGTGGTTTACCGTGGAATGATCCCGGCCGCCAAAGGCTTCGCCAATTTGAGCCAGGGGCGCGCCCACGATTTCCCGGGCAATGTACATAGCGATCTGCCGGGGAACGGCCACATCCCGGCTGCGGCGGGGGCTTTTTAAATCTTCCACCGTCACGCTGTAATAGGTGGCCACTGCCTCCATCACATCCTCGCAGGTAACGTGGCGGGGCTCATTCTGGGCAAAAATTTCTTTGAGGGCTTCCTCGGCCAGCTGCTGATCGATGGGGCGACCGGTCAGGGAGGAATAGGCCACCAGCCGAGTAAGGCAGCCTTCCAATTCCCTGATATTGCTGGCTACCCGCTCGGCGATCATGGAAAGCACCTGAGGATCCACCTTCTGCAATTCATCCTCGGCTTTTTGCTGCAGGATGGCTACTCTCGTTTCCAGGTCGGGCTTGCTGATATCGGCGATCAGGCCCCATTCAAAGCGGCTGCGCAGCCGCTCTTCCAGCTTGGCAATTTCCTTAGGGGGCTTATCAGAGGAAAGGATGATCTGCTTGCCGGCAGCGTGGAGGGCGTTGAAGGTGTGGAAGAATTCTTCCTGAGTGCCCACCTTGCCGGTTAAAAACTGCACGTCGTCCACCATCAATACGTCGATATTCCGGTATTTTTCCCGGAACTCCGTCTGGGTTTTTTTGTTCAGGCTGTTCACCATTTCATTCATGAATAGTTCGGCCGTCACATATTTCACCCGCATGGTGGGCTTTTGAGAAAGCACATAATGGCCGATGGCGTGCATGAGGTGGGTTTTCCCCAGGCCCACGCCGCCGTAGATGAACAGGGGGTTGTAAGCATCGGCAGGGGATTCGGCCACCGCCAGGGCGGCGGCATGGGCAAAGCGGTTGTTGCCGCCCACTACGAAGGTATCAAAGGTGTATTTGGGATTGAGGGAAGAAGCGTCCGCCGGCTTTTCATCGGGAGTAACGCCCTCCCGGTATTCATTGGCCTGGGCGGGGGTGAGAATCTGGGCTTTAATGGGCCGGCCCGCCACCTGAGAGAGGGAATTGCTGATCAGCACGGTATACCGGGGCGCCACAAATTGGTGATAAAATTCCGTCACCGCTTCCACAAAAAACTGGTCGCCGGAATAGCCCAGGGGGCGCAGGGCGGCTTTGATCCAGGTATTAAAGGTTACTTGTGTCATTTCGCCCAGCATGATGGTGCATGCTTGTTCCCAAAGCACCTGTTTATCCAATGTACTCTCTCCGCTTCTTATGCATGACTGTGTGCATGTTTATTTGAGGGCTTCTGCCGTATAAAGGCCGAAAAAATAACACCCTGCGGCGCTTTTGACACCGTGGGATGTGGATAACTTTTTGGGGAAAACTTTTGCTTCCCAGCCACGGCTCTATCATAGCAGATTTTGGGCTGTTTTTCAAGGGTTTTGGCCGGTTTCTTTTGGCTTTGAGCACGCTGTATGGGCTTTTTGTGTTGATAACTTTTGCGGATCTACTAATGGTATTGCCATAAGCAGGCCACCACAAGCCGTGGCGGGAACATCTGTTTATAAATGAATAATGATGCAAATTATAAATAAACATGCAGAATTTAAGGCTTTTTTATGTTTTCCTTTCGGGGAAAAAAGAAAAAGTTTTTTTCCGGGGAAGGGTTTTCCTTCTATTTCGTGCCGAGATATGCTATAATGCTTATCAGAAGTATAAGATGCAACTCAGCATCGTAGGAAGGAAGCAAGAAATATGCAGAGAGTTTATGATATCAGGGACTTTGGCGCTGTGGCAGGCGGAGAAATCAAAAATACCCAGGCCATTCAAGCGGCCATTGACGCCTGCCATGAAAACGGCGGCGGCCGGGTGCTGATTTCGGGGGGCCGGTATATGAGCGGCACCGTTATCTTAAAGAGCAATGTGGAATTGCATCTGGCTACGGACGGCATCCTTTACGGCTCTCCCGATTGCGCCGATTATCCCGAGCGCCCGGATGTGAAGCACGTGGATTCCAAATTGCTGCCCAGGTGGCGAAATGGCTGCTTCATTTTTGCAGAAGAAAGCGAAAACATCAGCATTACCGGCCTTGGTACCATCGATTGCCATGGGGAAGCCTTTGTGACGGATGAATCCTTCTGCGGCTGGAAGCATAAGCGCATCGACGCTCCCACGCCGCCCCGGGTGATTTTTTTCACTGGCTGCCGCAACGTGCATTTTGAGGGCTTTACCATGACCAATCAGCCCGCCGGCTGGTCCTTCTGGATCCATGACTGCGATTATGTGGCGCTGGATAAATTGAAGATCCTGGCGGATGTGGAATATCCCAACAATGACGGAATCCATATCAATTGCTCCCGGAATGTGACGGTATCCAACTGCGATATCACCTGCGGGGACGATTGCATCGTGGTGCGGGCCAACAGCAGATCCCTGAAGGAAAACAAGATCAGCGAAAAGGTGACGGTGACCAACTGCAACCTCACCAGCTACGCTTCCGGGGTGCGCATCGGCTGGATGAATTGCGGCACCATCCGCAACTGCGCCTTCTCCAATCTGGTGATGACCGATTGCTCCGTGGGCATCAATTTCATGTTTCCCTATATTCCCTTTGACCCTGCCAAAACCAATACGGCCGATACGGGAAGGGAAAATAGCCGGGTGGAGAATATCAGCTTCAGCAATATCATCATGCATCAGGTGTATTCCAATCCTGTGCGCCTGTGGATTGCTCCTGAAGCGGATGTGAAGATCGATACGGTGAGAAATCTCTATTTCAGCGGCATCCATGCCAGCTCTCCTCAGCATATTCATCTGGAAGGGCGGCCGGAAAACCAGCCGGAGAATATCGTGTTCACCGATTGTGATTTTGAAATCACAGATGGCAGCGAATTCCCGGATAAAGAGGTGCATGGGTCTGAAAGCAATCCCGGCGGCGAAACCCATATGCCCACTGTGAAGCATGTCAAGGGTATCACCTTCAATCAGGTGCGCCTGACAGTGAAATAAGGGAATCGAATTTCTTTTCAAATCATCCGGAATGCTGGACAAACCTGCTATTGTGTGGTATCTTGAAATGGTGTAAGGAGGGGAGAAGCCCATGATTACAGTGGCGCAGGTGATGATCACATTGCATCCCTGGCTGGGGGCGCCTCTTTCCCGGGCAGTGGAGCCGTGCATGGATGAAATCGCCCATCGGCTCAATGCTTATTCCTCCCGCCAGGCGCCGGATCAATTGCAGGATGATCTGGATAGCCTGCTTTTTTGCGCCGTCAGGGATGCCACCCGTGGGCGGATGCTGGCTCAGATGGCGGACGGCAGCCTAATCAGGATCCGGGTGGAGGATTTTTCCACCATGGCGGATGAATTGATGTATCTGGTGTTTTCTCGCTTCCCGGTGGATCGGAATCATTTTCTGCTCCTCAGGGAATATTCCATGCGCCGGGAAAGCCTGTCGGCCCTGCGAGTGCTGTACATCCGCTTTGCCGCCCTCCAATCGCCTCAGGAACTGCATACCATCGCTTCTGTGGCCCGGGCATGCCATGAGCCTTTCCGGCTGCGGGGCTGGCTGGATGAATAGCTTGATTTGCAAATGAAGAAGGGTTTTAAAATTGGGTAAAATTATTTGTATCGCCAATCAGAAGGGCGGCGTGGGCAAAACCACCACGGCGGTGAATTTGGCTGCCTGCCTGGCAGAGGAAGGCAAGCGCACGCTGCTTGTGGATATGGATCCCCAGGGCAATGCCAGCAGCGGTATCGGGGTGCGGGCCGGAAAAAAAACGGTATACGAAGCATTGCTTGGGGAATGCACCCTGGAAAGCACCTTTGAAAAGCCCAAGCAGCCGAATTTAACCGTGTCCCCCTCGGATATTCGCTTGGCCGGGGCGGAATTGGAATTGGCCAATCTGGAGCGCAGGGAATACCGGATGCGGGCGGCGCTGGAAAGTGTGCGGGGGCATTTTGATTATTTGATCATCGATTGCCCTCCCTCTCTGGGTTTGCTCACCATCAATGCCCTCACTGCCGCTCAGAGCATCCTCATTCCCATCCAGTGCGAATATTATGCCCTGGAAGGGGTGAGCGCGCTGATGAATACGGTGCAGCGGGTGAAAAAGGGATTGAACCCCGCCCTGGAAATTGAGGGCGTGCTGCTTACCATGCTGGATGGCCGCACGAATCTGGGATTGCAGGTGGTGGCGGAAGTAAAGAAGCATTTTAAGAGCAAGGTGTTTCAGACGGCTGTGCCAAGGAATGTGCGCTTGGGAGAAGCACCCAGCCATGGCCTGCCCATCCATCGCTATGATCCCCGGAGCACCGGGGCGGAAGCCTATCGCTCCCTGGCAAAAGAAGTGATCAAAAAGAATAAGTAAGCATTGGCTGTTTCATGGATTTTTATGAGGTGAAAGATTTTGAAAAAAACCGGCCTGGGCCGGGGCCTGGACGCCCTGCTGCCCGAAACCAACGACCTTGAAAATACAGTGAGCATGATTTCCATCACGGAACTGGATCGCAACCCCGATCAGCCCAGGCGGGATTTTGACGAGGAATCCTTGCAGACCCTGGCTGATTCTATTCGGGAAGCGGGGGTGCTGCAGCCTTTGCTGGTGGTGGAAAAGGAGGGGCGCTACCGCATCGTGGCGGGCGAGCGCCGGTTCCGGGCCGCCCGGATTGCCGGGCTGGATGCCGTTCCCTGCATCATCCGGGATTTTTCTCCGGAAGAGCAGATGGAGGCTGCGCTGATTGAAAATATTCAGCGGGAGGATTTAAACGCCATTGAAGAAGCGGCAGCGGTGCGCCAGCTGATGGACGCCTGCGGTTACACCCAGGAAAAGGTGGCCAAAAGGCTGGGCAAATCCCGGCCCGCAGTGGCCAATCTCCTGAGGCTTCTTACCCTGCCCAAGGACGTGCAGGATGCCGTGATTGCCGGGAAGCTTTCCGCCGGCCATGCCCGGGTGCTGGCGGGCCTGGAAAATGAAGAAATGCAGATTGCCCTGGCGGAAAAGGCCATCCGGGAAGCCTTGAGCGTGCGCGCATTGGAAAAACTGGCGGTGAAGCCCGAGCAGCCGGTGAAGGAAAAGCCCCAGCCCCGGCCCCTGCCGTTGGAACTGCAAGATATGGAAAACAGAATGCGGGAAACCATGGGCGTGCGCGCCCAGATCAAGGGCAACCGCAAGCACGGGAAGATCATCCTGCAATATTATAATGAGGATGAACTGGAGCAGATCTATCAGTGCCTGGAAAGGCTGGAAGGAAGATAAGCAAGAGGGAACCGGGGGGGGTGCCGCCCCTCCACCCCGCCAGGGACGGTCGTCCCTGGACCCGGTCTCGGACATACTTGCTCTGATTTGCAAGCAACGTGCCGGTGATGCACCGGGAAACAAATATCGCCCACGAGCGCGGCGGCATTCTGCTGCCAGCCGGATGCTATTCATCCGGAGAAAACGAGAAAAAAACGCCGGTTGGAGAAAGCTTGCTTTCTCTCCCGGCGTTTTCTCGTTTTCATTGTGCCCGTGAAGCTGCTTGATTCGTTCCTTAAGCATCATGCGCAAAAACGCAGCATATATAGCATGCCGCTGTCGCATATCGGAGTCCAGAGGAGATATCCTCTGGCGCGGGGTACAGGGGCCGAGGAGGCCCCTGCGTTCATCCTGCCGAAAAAAGAAGAGAGCGCATCGCGTTCGATGGGCTCTCCCAAGGCGTTTTAGCAGCACATGCGGGTTTTGCGATGCGCTCCCTGCCTCACTCTTATCTTGCCCGGGCCGGTGAAAAATATGCAAAAAACTTGATGGGATGCATCGAAGGGACGCAGCCCTTCGACAAAAATCCGCAGCCGGCGGCATGCATGGCGGCGAGGGCCGTAGCCTGCCGCCGCCTGTGGCGGATGCAGGCAGGAGAAGGCCCAATGAGGCACAGAGCCTGTAAGCGGGACTTTACCCCGCTTACAGGCGACAATGCCGAATTGTGAGGTTCGGAAGTATTCCGCTTCCTATATCATTTTACGGCCGTAAAAATAGGCTTTCCATCCCTTTTCATAGGGCTGGAAAGTCATTTTTGCAGTAAATGCGATGGATCGAATGGAAGACTGCTTTAGCTGACTTCCATTCGCAGTTTGTCGAAAATACTTTTTCGACAAACTGAAGCCACTTCGCTTGGTTGCGAAGTGGCTTCTTTGATCCCCTGCGCCTGCCGTCGATAGTGTCGGGAGGCGGAAATTAATTTAAGAACCGATAATGATTACATTTTAAAAGTGCCGCTTTAAATTGAGGAAATGATACGTATCAACCATTACTTTGGATCCACTCGGCTGGAATAAATCCATAGTATGTGGCTCCGTTATATTTTACCCGTATGTAAACCCAATCCGTGCCGAGCCGGGCAAGCATTTCCACCGCTGTCAATCCTTTGATTGTGACGATGGGCGACCGGGCACCCAAGGGATCATCCGTGAGCTGGTAACTTCCGTCTCTTCCTTCCAGCCAGGTTTGGCTTCCTGTAGAAAAATTCAGCGAAGAAACAATTGTGCCTTTGGGAAGAGCCTCATCCCTGATCCAGCCGATACGGAATTTTCCTTCGCTGATGCCGTACTGAATCAGCAGCCAGCCATCATATTCGCCAAACACCTGAATCCAGTCATTGGTGCTGACAACGGCTTTCCCATTCCCGCTGCGTCCGAAATGCTTGCCGGGGCCCATATACACATCATATTTTTTTCCGACAGGAAAGGCGACGTTCTGTAAAGAGAGTGCAGTAGGGGGAAATCCGTGCGCTTCGCAAGCAATGATGGGAATGAAGTCATGCAGCGTCGGTAGTTCGTGAAGGGTGGCAGGCAGCTGATCGAAGTTCACAGAACGGATATCGGTATCAAGCGGGTATAGGGCATAGCCATCAAAGCCGCTTCCTAAATTAGAAAATACAAATTCATCATGAATGATGTGAACAAAGAGCTGCGTCCTTTTTGAATATTCCATGAGATGATAGCTGCCGTCTCTCCATTGAAAAAAAGCGGTTTCTTCATAGGTTTCTGTACCGGTGGCAATCAAAAGCAGATTGAAGCCATCGGATACATAAGATGTATCATACTTTTCATGGCCTGTATTGATCTGATAGCTTTCCCCCTGGGAACGGGTGGTCAGGTATACAGGAAGATCTGTTTGCGGAACGGAATCCTTTACGTCAAGCCATTTTTTCCAGGCCTCATCCTGAGGCTGGAAGCAAAGCAGCCTGCGCTCGGTACTGGATTTGATCAGCACAAAAAAATGATCGCCTTCCGGGGTGCCGTAAACTTCTTGATGGCTTTCCACATTGTATTGTGGGTACTCTTCAAAGATTATTTTTTGCATCTGAGCAGGCAAATAATTATTTTTAGGGAGGATTTGCTCTGCATTAGCGACTGATACTCCTAAAATTAGGAGGCTTACGAGCGTTAGGATCAAATGTTTCAATTGATTCATAATGCGTTCTTCTCCATAAACAACAATATATTTAATAATACAGATATGATTTTTATATGTCAAGAAAAAGGTGAGGCTATCCATAGAAGCCTCCCTGCAGACTGTCAAAAAAACGCCCCAAATGCATCGAAGAGCTACATTCCGCGAGATCAAAGGTCACTTTGCCTTCTTTATTAATGTGCGACTACAAAAATAGGCTTTTCAGCTCGGGCTGAAAAGCCATTTTTGCAGTAAATGGGATGGATCAAATGAAAAACAGCTTTTGCCGATTTTCATTTGCAGGATGGCAAAAATACTTTTTGGACATCCCGGGAGCAGATTTTTTCTGCTCCTTTGTATTTATTATTCGCCCTGGGCCTTGAGGAAGTCAATGCAGATCTGAGCTTCGGTGGGGCCATCGGGAGTCTGGGTTTCGCTTTCCACGATCATGGGAAGGCCCATTTCCTTGGCCTTTTGCCACACAGCCTTTACGGGAGCGGTGCCCATGCCCAGCGGATATCCGTGGCCTTCAGCGTTTCCGTCCTTAATGTGGATGGCCACCAGCCGGTCGGCCAGCTTATCCATCAGAGCCACGGGATCCTGCTTGGCGTTGTAGGCCCAGTAGGTGTCCAATTCCAGCTTGATGCTGGTGCGGCTCAGCAATTCATCGTACACGATCTGGCCATCTTCATTGGGCAAAAATTCTCTGGAATGATTGTGGAAAGCCAGGGTGATGCCTTCCTTTTCCAGAATGGGCTGCACTTCATTGATCAGATTGATCAGGCCGTCCACCTTTTCCTTGGTGGAAATATCGTGGCCGGGGATAATGAGCAGATTGCAGCCCATGGCCTTGTGATCGGCGATGGTCTTTTCCAGCACATCGGGGGTGAGATAAGCGGCGCCGGTATGAGTGCCGCTCACTTTCAGCCCCAGTTCTTTGCACCAGGCGCCCACCTGCGGGGCAGGCACTTCGGGCACCACGATGGTTTCTACCAATTTGTAGCCCTGCTTGGCTACGGTATCCAAAGCGGCCTTGTAGTCGGCGCGGAGCAGATCGCGGATGCTGTAAAGCTGAATGCCATATTCCATCATAAAAATATTCCTCCCTGTTTTTTTAAAAATTATACCACATCTGCATGGCAGGTTACAACCCACTCAAAGTGACAAAAAAGGACGAATAAAAGAAAAAATGTGAACAAAGCTTGAAACTTTCAAGAATACTGGAAATATGAATAAAAATGTGTTATACTATATGAAAATTTATTATGAAATGACCGGGGGAATGAAAAATGGCCAAGAAATATCAACAGAGAACCCACGTATCCGTGCGTAAAAAGAAGGAAGAGGAAAAAAAGCTGGCCCAGCGCCGCGCTTTTTATGCAAAGCATCGCAAGCAGATTTTGATTGGCATCGCAGCGCTGGTGCTGGTGATTGTGCTGGGCAGCCTGGCATGGGATTATTTCTATGCGCCCAATGGCTCCATGCGGGTGTTCATGGGCAATCTGATTGGCGCGGAAGAAACCGATATCATCAAGGATCTGGGCACCTCTTCCAAGCCCAGATATTATAAACTGGGCGCTATGGAAACCCCTGAAGGCTACGAGGAGGGAGATTACGGCCTCACCACTACCGCTGTATCCTTTGATCAGAAATTTTATTTCGTGGCTACGGATGAAGCCAAGACCATCAATAATGTATATATTGCCGGCGTGCCCAATAAAACCGGTGCACAAATGATGGAAGTGCTGGCTTCCAATGAAATGTATGCGATGCAGACTGAGGCCCGTACGGCTGAAATTGCCGGCCATCCGGTAACCTATCTGTACGCTCAGAACATGCCCAATTCTGAGGATGAAACCATTTATTACTCTTCTCTGGTGATCTACGCGGATACGATTCAGAATTCCAGCGTGCTGATCAATTGTTCTTCTGCCCATGCTCCTCTGGATCAGGTGCCTACGGAAGAAGCGATGCTGGCTGAGGTGGAAGGCATCCTTTCCTGCCTGACCATCAATAAGTAATTTTCGCAACCTCCAAAACGCCTGAATGATTCAGGCGTTTCAGTTTGTCGAAAAAGTATTTTCGACAAAATGCGAAAGGAAGTCAGCTAAAGCAGTCTTCCATTCGATCCATCACATTTACTGCAAAAATGGCTTTCCAGCCCTGTGAAAAGGGCTGGAAAGCCTATTTTTGCGATCGTAAATTGATATAGGAAGCGGAATACTTCCGCTCCTCGCCGCCGCACATGTCGCCGGCTGCGGATTTCAGTCGAAGGGCAGCGGCCCTTCGACGCATCCCAGGGGTTTTTTGACAGTCTGAAACGCCTGAATGATTCAGGCGTTTTTTGATTATGTTATTGTTCCGGTTCCAGCAGCACATTGGATTTGAGCAGAATTTCGCGGATTTCATTGACATCCACATCCTGGGGCAGAATCCCTTTCTTTACCGCCAGGGCAGCGCCCACGCCGGCGCCCTCGCCCATGGCCATGCAAATGGGCATTACCCGGGCGGAACTCATGGCTACGGCGTCCATGCTGGCGCAGCGGCCGGCAAACATGAGCCCGTCAATTTCGCTGCTCACCGTGATGCCATAGGGCAGCCCGTAGGCGGGAATGCGCTTGATAATGGTGCCGCTGCCATCGCCCATGTGGATATCCACGATGTAGGAGCCGATGCCGATGGTGTCCGGGCCGATATCGCCATTGATTACGTTTTCTTCCGTTAGCTCCTTTATGCCCTTAAAGCGGCGGCTTTCCCGAATGCCCATGGTGGGGTAGATGGTGGAAATATAGCAATTTTCAAAGCCGGGCACATAGGCGCGCAGGGTATCCACAAATTTTTCAATCTGCAGATAGCCTTCGATTTCGGCATGGGTGAGGCTGAATACATCGCTGCCATCGGTGCCCAAATGACGGGTGCAGTTCAGGTGCACTTCGTCTGGCAGCAGGCTTTGGATGTAGATCAGGTTATCCCGGTCGATGGGCAGCTTTCCTTCGGCTTTCAGCTGCATAAAGAGCTTGCGCAGCCCCACCAGCACGTGATGGGGATTTTTGCGGAAAAAATCGGCGTTGAATCCTTCGCCCACCTCCATGGTGGCGCATTGGGCCATCTGCTCAGGGTCGGAGGCAATGAAATCAATGGTTTTATCAGTATCCACGCCCCGCACGGTAAACATCAGCGTGGGCGGCTGCAATACGCCGGTATCCTTTTGCCCCTTTTCATAGCTGGCGCCGCAAAGATAGGCTAAATCGCCATCGCCGGTACCATCGATGAATACCTTGGCATTTACTTCAATCAGCCAGCCCTTGCCCGCCAGTTCAACGGATTTGAGCGTGCGGCTGTCCACATTTACAGAGCGAAGCTCTGTATGCAAAAGCACCTGAATTCCCGCTTCCAGCACCTTGCGGAAGGCCACGATTTTAAATAATTCATGGTCATACAGGGTGACAGAATTATGAAGGGGACAAGCAAGATGGGAGGAGGCTGCGGGACCGTAGGGGGTTTGATAAGCCCTGAGATCATCGATAAATTCCTGGGCAATGCCCTTTACCACCGTGCGCCCATCCTTATCCAGAAAGCCTAGCAGGGGAAGGCCCAGGGTCATATTCCCACCCAGGTAGCCGTTTTTATCAACCAATAATACTTTGGCGCCATTGCGCGCAGCCGCCAAAGCAGCCGCCAGGCCGCCGGGACCGGCACCCAATACGACCACGTCATATTCCTGAATGGATCGTTTCATGCTTAACGCCTCCTTATATGTAAAAAACGCTCAAAACGATTGTATTATAAGGCGGTTGTTTTGTCAATGGGATTGGGGCGGCAGGGTGCCTCCATCCATGCATTGAAGGAGGCATTGGCCAATCTCCACGTTTGCGCAAATGAAAGAGCTTGCCATCCATTCTTCATGGATAACAAGCTCATATAATGGACTATGATTTGATTAGATCAGGGTGCGCAGGAAGTTGGCGGCGGTTTCGATATCCTTAGCAGGCTGGCCGCCCACTTCGCGCTCGATGGTGAGGAAGCCGTGGTAGCCGATATCGGTGAGCGCGGCCAGGTAGGGCTTCCACGGCACATTGCCTTCACCCAGGGGCAGCTCAATATAAGCGGCGTCGTGGATCAATTCTTCATCGGGCACCAGATGATACACCTTTTCAGGATCCTTGGCATAGATCTGGCGGCCATCCTTGGCATGGGTGTGCACGATATACTTGCGCAGGTTGTATACGGCCTGCACGGGATCATCGCCGGTCACCATCACCAGGTTGGCGGGGTCCAGGTTAACGGATACGCCGGTGGAATGGAGAGAATCCAGGAATTTGCACAGCACGGCGCTGGTTTCGGGGCCGGTTTCCACGGCGAAATGGGCCTGCATTTGATCGGCATATTCAGCCAGCTGGCCGCAGGCATCCTGCATAATGGCATAGCGGGGATGATTGGGATCGGTGGGAACCACGCCGATGTGGGTGGTTACGATATCGGTTTCCAGTTCCTTGGCCAGGTCCACAATGCGCTTGGATTTTTCAATCAGCTGGGGGTTGAGCTCGGGAATACCAAAGCCCTTGCCCAGATCGCCGCACAGAGCGGAGATCACCAGGCCGTGATCCTTCACCATCCGCAGAAATTCCTTGCGCTTTTCACCCACCAGCACCTCAGGGTCCAATTCGCCCCGGGTGGCATAGGCCTGAATGCCATGGGCGCCTACGGCCACGGCGGCATCCAGCGCTTGGGGAATGGGCAACTTGAAGGATTCCAGCATAACGCCGATAGAGAAATTGCTCATGAGAATAACCTCCTGAAAGTGAAATCAATTACTGTTTCCAGTATACCGAAATTTTGCGGATTATGCAAGGGGCGCTCACCATTTCCAGAGAAAAATTCCAGTTTCCATCAGAAATGTGCATATCCTGCTCTGGGTTCCCAAGAAACTCATCGCAATAATCTTCTTGCATGGAATTTGCATGCATGTTATAATAAAAAAAATTGTACACAAGGAAGGGATCTTTTTATGAAGAAACTACTGGGTGAATTCAAAAAGTTTGCGCTCAAGGGCAATGTGATTGATATGGCTGTCGGCGTTATGATTGGTGGCGCTTTCAGCAAGATCGTCACTTCTCTGGTGAATGACGTGTTTATGCCCGTTCTCTCTCTGGTAACCGGCGGCATGAACACTTCCAGCCTCTTTGTGGCCCTGGGCGAAGGCGAATTTGCCACCGTT
This sequence comes from Clostridiales bacterium, assembly GCA_015056125.1. Classification (GTDB taxonomy): domain Bacteria; phylum Bacillota; class Clostridia; order Christensenellales; family Aristaeellaceae; genus RUG563. The sequence goes on from SVGW01000001.1 coordinate 119,731, forward strand.
GAGGCCGCCAAGGAAGCGGGCGTTGCCACGCTGAACTACGGCACCTTTATCCAGACCGTGATCGACTTTTTGCTTATTGCCATCTGCATCTTTGCTTTTGTGAAGCTGATCTCCAAGCTGCATAAGAAGGAAGAACCCAAGCCTGCTCCCGCGCCCCGGCTTTGCCCCTTCTGCTGCCAGCCCATTGCTGATAAGGCGACCCGTTGCCATCATTGTACCAGCGAAATTCCTGCGGAGAAAAAGTGATGAAATTTCAGCATTTTTTCTGGGATTTTGACGGCACGCTCTTTGATACCTATGCCCGGATTACCCGGGCAATCCAGAAGGCATTGAAGGATTTGGGCGTTGAAGCCACATATGAAGAAATATTCAGCAAGGCCAAAATAAGCATTGGAAAATGCCTTGCTCATTTTACTGCACCTCTGGGCATTGAAAAGGATGCCTGTATGGCTGCCTATCATGCCCATGCGGAGGAAGAGCCATTTGATACCATTCTGCTCTATCCAGGCGCCCGGGAAATGCTAGAGGAGATTTGCCGCCGGGGCGGTAAAAACTATGTTTACACCCATCGGGGCGCAAGCGCGAGAGAGGTAATCGCCCTCAATGGAATGGAACACCTTTTTGCTGATTATGTGACCAGCGAAAATGGTTTCCCCTCCAAGCCGGCTCCCAATGCCCTGCAATATCTCATGGAAAAGCATGGCTTGAAAAAAGACGAATGCATCATGATCGGTGACCGGGGAATCGATGTGGAATCCGGGCTGAATGCAGGAATGAATGGCGCGTTGATAGATTTGGATGGTATGCACCCTGCTGATCAGGCTCCCTATCGGGCGGATAGTTTTGAGGCCCTTCACATGATCCTGTTGGAAAACTGATATAAGAAAATGAGCCTTCTGTTTGTTAAACAGAGGGCTTTTTTCGTGTGTAGAAAGATAAAAATGGGCAAGATAGCAGGGGAGGGAATTGGAATGGAACAGGTAAAAAAATTTCTGGATTGTTGGGGCTATTATTTCCTGGCCCTTCTGTGTGCAGCGGTCATCTTGCTTTCTGCGCTTTGGACCAATCAGCAGCGAATCCAATCCCAGGAGAACGCCCAGGCACTGGCAGATGAAAGCCAGCGCCTGCAGCAGGCGCAGCAAGAGGAAAGCGGATTGCTTTGGCCGACGGACGGAACGATCCTGCGCCCATTCAGCCAAGCGCCGGTATATGAGGAAACCTTTCATCTTTGGCAGGCGCACCGGGGAATTGATTTTTCTGCCAAAGCGGAAGCAGCGGTATATGCCATGGCGCCGGGGCGCATTGCGCTTGCAGAAGAAACTGTGTGCATTGATCACGGCGGGGAAAGCCGGAGCCTCTATCGGGGGCTTGCGAAAATATCGGTGCAGGAGGGGCAATATGTGAAAGCTGGGGACATATTAGGGGTTGCAGGAAAACATATTCCTTTTGAGGGGGATCAAATCCACATCTGCGTACAAATGATACAAGAAAATAAGAGCATCGATTTTTCCGGCAGACTGGTTGACAAAATTGCAAAATGAGCATAGAATATATAAAAACAATCATGTTTTATTAAAAAATGATTGTTTTTAATAAAAAGTGCAATTTTGGAGGGAATATGTGCGGAATTGTTGGGTATATCGGAAATCAGCAGGCGCAGCCGATTTTACTGGAAGGGCTTCGGCGGCTGGAATATCGAGGCTATGACAGCGCCGGGGTTGCGCTGATGCAGGAAGATCAAATCAGCGTGCAAAAATGCGCCGGGCGCATTGAAAAACTCACTGCGCTGGCGGAAAAAGCCCCTTTGCAGGGTACTCTGGGCATTGGCCACACCCGCTGGGCCACCCATGGGGAGCCCAGCGATTTAAACGCCCACCCCCATACCGATGTGATGGGGGATTTGGCGCTGGTGCATAATGGCATTATTGAAAATCATCAGGCGCTTAGAAGCTATCTTCAATCCCGGGGCTGCCGCTTTGTGAGCCAAACGGATACGGAGGTGGCTGCCCATCTTCTGCATATCCTGTACCGGGGTGATCTTTTGCAGGCGATGAGGGAGGCCATGGCGCAGATGGAAGGAAGCTATGCTCTGGCGGTGATTTCCCGCCAGGAGCCGGATGCGCTGTATTGCCTGCGTCAGGGTAGCCCCCTGGTGATTGGCGTAGGGAAGGGCGAAATGTATGTGGCCTCAGATATTCCTGCCCTGCTTCCTTATACCCGGGATATTCTGCTCCTGGAGGATAAAGAGATCGCTGTGCTCAGGCGCAGCGGCGCAGAAGTGTATAACAGCCTGGGACAGCGCACCAAGGTCCAGCCCCAGCGCATTGAATGGGATGCGGCTGCTGCTGAAAAGGGCGGTTATCCTCATTTTATGCTCAAGGAAATTTTTGAGCAGCCCGAGGCTGTGGCCCGCACGCTTTCAAGCTATTGGCATCCGGGAAAAATGCAGCCCATGCTCCCGGGCACGCCCCGGCGGGTGGAATTTATTGCCTGCGGCACCGCTTATCATGCCGGCTGCCTGGGGGCGCATTACTTTGCTCAATTGGCCGGCATGGAAGCCCATGCTCACATTGCCAGCGAATACCGCTATGCCAGGCTTTTCCCTCATCCTGATACGGCGGCCGTGGCCATCAGCCAAAGCGGCGAAACGGCGGATACACTGGCAGCCTGCAAAGCGGCAGCCGGGCTGGGGGCCTCCCTCACCGCCCTTACCAATACCGTAGGCAGCACCTTAAGCCGTCTGGCGGAAAAAACGCTGCTTACCTATGCCGGCCCTGAAATCGCCGTGGCCAGCACCAAGGCATATACCACCCAGGTGGAAACGCTGCTGCTGATGGCATTGGAGCAAGGGATCAGGAATGGCGCGGTATCTGCTGAGCGTCAACAGGCGCTTTGGGCGGAAATGCAGGCGCTTCCGGATAAAATGCGCAGTGTGCTTCGGGATCACAGCGAAATTCAGCATTATTGCGATCATCATCTTCATGAGCGGCTGATGTTTTTTATTGGCCGGGGAGCGGATTATGCCCTGGCTATGGAAGGCGCGCTGAAGCTGAAGGAGATTTCCTATCTGCCCTGCGAGGCATATCCGGCAGGGGAATTAAAGCATGGGGCCATTGCCCTTGTAGCAGAGGGCACACCGGTATTCGCCATCTGCACCCAGGAGGAAATGCTGGAAAAGACCCTTTCTAATCTGCGAGAAACCAAGGCCCGGGGCGCGGAAACCATTTGCATCTGTCCCCAGCGATTTTGGGAGCGCGCTGCCAAGGAGGCGGACCGGGTATGGGCCGTGCCGGACGCCGATCCCGCGCTTTTGCCCTTGCTGGCTATTCTTCCGCTGCAGCTGCTGGCTTATCATATGGCCGTGGCTCAGGGAAGGGACGTGGATAAGCCAAGGAACCTGGCAAAATCCGTGACAGTGGAATAAAGCCTCCCTTGTGCAGGAGAAATGCTCAGATCATCACAGCAAGCCGGATGGATTATGCGGCTTGCTGTTTTTATATGGGTGTGATAAAATGAACGTAATCAACTTGATTTTGACGGAGGAAATATATGAGATATACTTGGCTTGATGAATATCTAATGAAAAAATCAGGAGTAACAAAAAATACCGAAAATTGGAATTGGGTTCGCTATATGATCGGCGGAAAAATGTTTGTGGCGGTATGCCTTGATGATCATGATAAACCCTATTATATAACCTTAAAACTGGAGCCGGTTGAGGGGGATTTTTTAAGGCAACAGTATGATGATATTATTCCAGGGTTTTATATGAATAAAATTCATTGGAATTCTATTCATCCGGATGGGGAAGTGCCGGATGATTTGCTGAAAGAGTTGGTTGATAAATCATATCATCTTATTCTGGCAGGATTTAGTAAGAAGAAACAGGAAGAAATATTAAATATGAAAAATCAATAAATGGGATCATTCATCATATAGAAACAAATACATTCTAATTTACCTAACTGTTCAATACATAAAATGAAAGAGCGCACTCGTTCATTACGATAAGGAGAATGAACAAGTGCGCCTTCTTTAATGTAAATTAAAACAAATAGAAGGGATCCATCCGCTTTCAAGCCATATTCTTTAGCCGCAGTATGCTTGCGGCTGAGACCATAAGGAGAGCTGATATGCATCGATTTTTTTGCTCAGTTCGATTACCAGAGGCATGTTTCCTGCATCGTAAGCTTCGCAGAGCTGATTTTCAATGGCAAGCAGAGCGTCGGTAGAAAGGGAAGAATTGATGGTATCCATGAAAGCACTCCTCCTTTACGCGGCTTTTTTCTTTTTTCGCCGTCGTATATAGCATACGCCGTCGAATGCGGCAATGCAAGGAGAAATATCGTCGAATGCTGTCGAATGCGCTATATTTCGTTCGACACAATACGACATCCACAAGATGTGGTGCTTAAGGGTTCGCAGAATGGAGAATATTCAGATTGGGCCAGAAATCCCCGGGCAAAAAAAGCGCGCCGGCCAGGGTTTCGGGCTGCTCTCCCATGATGTAAATGCTCACCTTTTTTACTGGCGATAGCTCCGTTAAGGTATTGACCAGTGAATAGATCAGCAGCCGCTCCTGGGTTTCGTCCATCCCTTCACACAGCATGGGCAGCTGACTGGAAAAATTCAGCACCAGGGTATCCCCATCCAAAGCCACGCCCAGCAGATCGGCATCCCGAAGAGCCTGGGGCAGCGCAGGAGAAAGGGCGGAAACGCTGTCAATGCTCTGGGGCCCCAGAATCAATTGATTCACCAGCGCCCGGGCATTGCGGGCTTCATAGAAGGGAATAGCCCGGGATACCTTTTGCAGCATCCCCTCCCGGGTGGCAAAATAGAGGGTACATTCATCCAGCAGGAAGGATACAAAATCCCGCCGACGGATCAATCCATCCGCAAAATAAATGGTTTCCCCGGCGCCGGTGTAGGTGGCGGAGGGGGTAAGGGCGGTAAGGCGCTCGCTACCGATGGAAATGCTGATGCCGTCCAGCCCGGGGAGGAAGGTGGTGAGGGTGTAGGTGAGGGAGGCTACCATCACCGAGCGGGTAATGCCCGCTTCCAGCAGTTGGGCGTTAAGGGCCTCATCAAAATGCAAAGCCAGCCTGCGCATGCCCCCCGTTTCTTCCAATACGGGCTCCTCGGAAAGCAAGCCTACAAGATCGGGATATTTGGGCAAACCGGGCAAATATTCTGCGCCGGAGGATAGTGCTTCCAGCAGCGTTTGCGCCATAGCGGCGGGGGAAATTTCTGCAAAGGATAGGGTGCGGGCTTCGCAAAGAATGCCTTTTCCCGCGGTGGCAGGATAGTATAAAGCGGCGGAAATGGCCCGGCGGGCTGCCGTTTTGGGGGCGGATGCCCGGGCCCACAGGGTGCTCAGATCCTCCCTGGTGTTGCTTTGGAAGCAGCCGGCGGGCAGAGTGGCGGCGATATCTAAGCCGGGCTGTACACCGGCGATGAGCACGTTTACATAGCTGATATCCCCAAATTGGCACAGGGTGTTTGCCAGGGCCTGGCCCACAGTAAACAGCGCTTCATGGGAAAGGCGGAGGGCAGAGGCGCTCAGGCTCACAGTAGCTACCCCACCCGATACCTCCACGGCGTCCGTACTGGCCAGGGAAAGAGCCACTCCTTCTCCCAGGGGGGCAGCCAATTCAGTACCGGGATGGACAAGCAAAGCGCGGCAAAGGGCCTCCGCATTAGAATGGGAAGCGGATAAAGTGAGCGTTTCCGGTACGGAAAGAAGCCGCGTTCCGTCTACCGAGGGCAGATAAAGAAGCGCGGTTTGGATGTAGGTTTGATTTACGTCATTTTCCGGAGCAATATGCTTGCTTTCCACAGGGGGCAGCGTCACATTGGGCGCGGCAGAAGGATTTTGCGCTCCGCAGCCGGATAAAAGCACACAGGCGCACAGCAGGCATAGAATACGGTAAAGGCGGCGGGCCATGGCTTTTCTCCTTACTTTTGATTCATCATGGCGATCAGGCGGGAATAGGGAATTTTCCACAGCCCTTCCTCCCGGCACAGGTGCACGGGATAGCCATCCAGGCTTAAATCGCTGCTGGAGGAGTGCAGGGCCAAATCGGCGCTGAGCACGGCGCTCTGGCCGGAGGAAGCTACATTGCCGGGGGAAAGCAGGAAACCGGTGAGGGCCTGGGCGGCGGCAAAGGCGCTGTAGGCGCTTTGCTCATCGGGCCGGGGATCCTGAATGGCTCCTTTGGCGGTGAGGGAATAGAGGGTGGGCCAATCCTGGATCATCCAGGCGTTGAGGATGGCGGTGGCCGCATTATGCGGAGTGAAAATGCTTTCTTCATTCCGGGTCAGGGGCGGGAGCAGGGTATCATCCTTAGAGCGGGTGAAAAAGCCCGCCTGCAGGCGCAAAGAGGTGGATTGATTATTTTCCTGATAAACCAGCACCTGCACCCGGGCACACAGGCCGGCTTCGGTGAGGGTGGCGGCTAAAGCATCCATGCAAAGCTGGCGGCGCAGGAAAAATTCCGTTTTCCACGGTTCCTGGGAAATATCGGAGGGCTCATCGCTGTAGCGGGAAAGCAGGGCTTCGTTAAAGGTAATAAAGAGGGTATCCTCCCGGTTGGCAATGGCCAGAATCTCCGTGCCCGGGGGAAAGAGGGGATGAAGATGGGAATGGGTGGCGGCAGGGCCGTCAATCAGGGCCTGCACCAGCTTTTTTTCCAGTGTTTCATTCCGCTCCACCTGCAATACCCTTTCTTCCGGCGCAAGATAAGTGCTGTCGCCGTATCGAAAATACAGCGTGGCGGCGGAAGCATCGGGGGAGAGGGCGCGGGTATCGGCGCTTACCAGCTGGGAAGCATCGGTATCTTTGCGCACCAAAGTATCCGGCGGCGAGGAGGTGCAGCCGGACAAGAGTAGGGCCAATATCATCAGCAGCGCCCATAAGCGCAGGTTCCTGTTCATTTGGGATTGGGCTCCTCGCCCAGGCACCAGGAGCGCAGCTTATTGACCGTCCGCTCCAGGGATCCCTTGCTGTCGCCCCAGGGCTTATCGCCGTTTCGGTAGTCAAATTTCAGGGTGAAGCCTTCAATATCTCCTTCCGTCTTGGTCAGGCTCTTTTCCACGGCAGCGCACAGATCCTGAATGAAATCCAGCAGCACCTGGCCGGAGAGGGCTTCCTCTGCCATTTCAAGCAGCAGCGCCATATCCGGCAGGCATACGCCCTTGGAGGCGGCAAAGGCCTTGCGGAAGGAAGCGTCCGTTTTGTAAAGATGGAGCAGGGTGTAGGCATAGCGCCGGGTATTTTCTTCAATGCTGTCGCAAAGGATGCAGGAAGAGGTCATGGCTTTGATATCCTGGGCCGCCTTTCCCAAATCTTCCTTGCCGGCAGTTTTGCCCATCATGCGCTTGATCACCGGGGTGCCGGCGCTTTTTTGGGCAGCCGCTTTGGCGTTTTCCATCACGGGCTTTAATTTTTCCAGGGTTTCCTTTAAATGGGTGTGCACCATCAGCGCATGGCTCAGCCGATTTTTCTGCGCATAAAGCATCTGATGATGCCGGGGGCAAAAGCCCTTGGCGTTCACCTGGATGCGGGTATCCGGCTCCATCACGGAGCCCCCCAGAAACCGATCCACGTCGATCAGTTCATTGCGGCGGCGCAAGGCGCACAGGGGGCATTCTCCTTCCAGCTTCACGGCGTCCCATACGGGAATGGTATCGATATGATAGCGCATTGAAATCCTCCTTTGGTATAAGCATGTTTTTCTCCCTCCGGGCATAGAATCAACCCGTAAAGGGGGCGAAAGCATGCGGTCTGGTAAGCTGAAAACAAGGCGATATAAGGTGCGCCGCAGCGGCAGAGGATGGGTGATCCTGCTGGCGCTGGGGCTTTTGCTCCTTGCCGGGGCATATTTTTTTCGCTCCGGCCAGGATCTTTTGCTGATGGAACCCACGCCCACCCTGTCGCCCCAGGAGCGATCGGGGGATGAGCGCACCCTCACTTTGCCGGGGCAAACCTGGTATGCCCTGCAGTTGGGGGTATTTGATACGGAAAATTCTGCCCGTCAGCTGGCGGAACGCTTTATGAGCCGGGGCGCCGGGGGCTATGTGACGAATGATTCGCCCTATCGCGTGCTGGCGGCGGCCTATGAAACCCGAGCGGATGCTCAGGCGGTGCTCAGTCAGCTAAAGGCGCTGCATGGCGTGGAAGCCTATGTGCATGAAATGCACACGGATGAAATTGTGGTGAAGGTGAGCGGCCAGGCAGCGCAATTAACGGCCCTGGAAGATGCGTATGATACGCTATCCCAAACGGCGGATTATTTAAGCAGCCTGTCTCAGGGATTGGATCAGCACACCATGGAGGAGGAAAGCATCCGGGCGGCCCTGCGCTCCCAGAAAAATACTCTTTCTGCCCTGGAAGAGCGATTGCAGAAGCTCTTTGGAGAAAATGCGCACGCGGCGGTAAAGGAAGTTCGCCAGATGCTTTCTGCCCTTTCGGATGGCCTTACCGAGGCCGCTTCTGCCCAGGGGGAAGTGCTCCTGGGCGCTCGCATCAAGCATTGTCAGCTTTTATGCATCCATCGGCTGGGAGCATATGCCGCCCTTCTGGCCAAGTAAAAGCGTTTACTGAAGGCTGGGGCGTTCCGGGGCGTTGCACTTGGTGCAGCGGATCAAATTTTTAAATTGCTGGCTGTTCAGATCGCTCCAGTAGAAGTCGTCCAAGGGCCAGTATTTTTCGCTGACGGCGGAGCAATTGGGCACGGAATGATAGTATTTTCCGCCATCGGAATTGTAGTATACCATCAGCGCTCCGGCGCCGGTGCTGGGAGCCGGGGTGGCGGTTGGGGCCACGGTGGAGCCCACCATGGGCTTATTTTGGGCGGCCAGCTCGGCGGCCTCGTCAATGGGCGTTCCCCCCAGGGACTGGGGATCCACATACCATACCCCGTTTACCTTGAACATCAGCACATGCAGCCGGTTCAACACGGCATCGCCGCCGCTCAAATTCAGCAGCATCACTTTTAAGGTGATGGTGCGATTGGAATCGCTGTCACTGCCCTGAAGCTGTTCCACGGTGTAGCTCTGGGGCTTTGCGGACACGGTAAGCTGGAAAAGCTCGTTTTCCGGAGCCTTTTGCTGGGAGATCCAGGAGGGGGTGCACAGCTTGAGCATTTCAGGCACATTGCCCATGGCCCAGTATTGCATAAAGGATTCCAGGCGCTGCTGGGCGGCGGAAATCACCGCCGCAGAGGCATCCTCCGTAGGGGCGGGGGTAGCCAAAGAAGCCAGAGCCGAGGAAAGGACGCTGGAATCCGTGTTGGCAAAGAGGGAGCCTTGGGCATTGATATTGGATACCCGCTGGGCTTCAGGAGATTCCATATCCATCACCAGCGCCAAACCGATCACAATGGACAGGGCGGCATAAACGATGGTGAGGGTATTCCGGGCATTTTTTACAAAGGCCTTAAACAGCCACATGGCGCACACCGAAAGCACCGCCAGGATCAGGAAGGCGGAGCGGAGAATTACATTTGGAATGAGCAGCGCCAGCAAAAAAAGCACGGGCAGCACCAGGCACAGAACCAGAGACAGGACCCCGAAACGCTTGGGAGCGCCGGATTGCTGAGGCTGCTGCCCTGGCTGGCCCATTTGCTGGGTGGAGCGCCTATTTTTCATATTATAGAGCGGTGCAGATGTATATTGACCGCGGTTTCCATTCATAATACCTTCTCCTTTCAAGGGAAAAACAATAAAAGCATAGAAAAGGATGTTCTTTCGCATCCTTCAGTATAACACAACTTAACAATTTGTAAATACTTTTGACGCAAAAAACAAATAAATTGCCGTTTTTGGGAGATCCCACGTCCATACAGCAAAAGCCAGGGGGCAATCCATATGCTTCCTGGCTTTTGAAAAGGGGGCGTTATTCATCGATCTGCACTTTATCCCGGCCAAACATACCAATCAGGTTATTCAGGTTTTCTTCCTTTTTTTTATCCGCTTCCGGGTTTGCCTGCTGCACCTGGCTGCCCGCCTCAAAACGGGCGTTTACGCCGCCGTTTTGGTTCAGGGCGTTTTCAATTTTTTCCCGGCGCCCGGGGGCGGAAAGCATGGTTTGAAAAATTTCCTCTCCGGGGGCAAAGAGGGCCTTGTATACCCCGTCCTGATAGCCGCCATATTTCCCCTGGGAAAGAGGGCCGAAAATGCCGGGCTCAAATTTTTTCAGATATTTGAGGGCATCGTTCCACACGTCCTTAGGGGCCTTGCTGCCCTGGGGCACCGGGGTTTCCGCAATGGGGGTTTCCTGCACGGCCTGGCGAAGAGAACGGGGAGCAGAAGGAACTGAGGCCGCGGGCGCAGCGGCGCCCACACCGTTTCTTTCCAGTTCATTTAAGCGGGCTTCCAATTCGGAAATGCGCTCAAGCAGCGCGGAAATATCCTGTTCCTCTGGCTGATCGCACACCCGCAGAGCAAAAATTTCCAGCACCGATCGGGCGGAAGCGGCCCAGCGGGTGTCCGCTTCGGCGCGCATGCATAGATCCAGGGTGCGGAGCAGCCGCTCCTGGGAAAAGCCCTGGGCCTGCTCAAGATAGCGCTTGGCGCTTTCGCCGCTGGCGCCGGGCAATGTTTCATTGCCGCCGCAAAGCTTGGCGGCCATAAGCATCCTGAAATGGGCGGAAAGATCCTTTAAAAATACCTGCACATCCCGGCCCGAACGCATCAATTCATCAATGAGGGAAAGGGCCTCGCCGCCCTCGCGCTTTTCCAGGGCCTGGGCAAAGGAAAAGAGAAATCCCCGATCCGCTGCGCCCAAAGCGCCTCGCACCGCTTCTTCCGTGATGCGCTCCCCACCCATGCACATATCCAGAATGGAAAGGGCGTCGCGCATGCCGCCTTCGGCCGCCCGGGCGATGAGGGAAAGGGCCTCCTGTTCCGCTTTCACGCCATTGGCCGAGGCCACCTTTTCCAGATGCCCCGCAATCTGGCTTTCGGAATAGCGCCCGAAATCATAGCGCTGGCAGCGGGAGAGGATCGTGGCCGGCAGCTTTTGGGGCTCGGTGGTGGCCAGGATAAATACCATGTATTCCGGCGGCTCCTCCAAGGTTTTCAGGAGGGCATTAAAGGCCGCGTTGGAGAGCATGTGCACTTCGTCGATGATATAGACTTTGTATTTGCTGAACTGGGGCGGATAATCCACCTTTTCCAATAATTCGCGGATTTCCTCTACCCGGCTGTTGCTGGCGGCGTCCATTTCGTATACGTCAAAGGAGGAGCCGCTTTCAATGGTGCGGCAGGATTCGCATTCGCCGCAGGGATCGCCGTCGCGATGGTTCAGGCAGTTAATGGCCTTTACCATAATTCGGGCGGCGCTGGTTTTGCCGGTGCCCCGGCTGCCGCAGAATAAATAAGCATGGGCAATGCGCCCGGAAATTACCTGATTGCGCAGCGTGCGCACCAGGGCTTCCTGGCCCACCATATCGGAAAAGGTCTTGGGCCGCCACACCCGGTACAATGCCTGATACATGCCGTCACCTCCCTTTGATACCCTTCTATTATCCCTGATTTTTGCGTTCGGTGCAAGTGGTTTTTTTAAGAAAAATGGTCAGGGGGCTCCGCGCCCCCTGCACCCCGCGCCAGAGGACATCGTCCTCTGGACTCCGGTATGCGACAGAGTAAACTTTAAAAACGATGGCTTTTCCGCAAGAAACTTGAGAAAACGATGAAAGTATTTTCACGGGCACATAAAAAACGCGAACCCGCCAAGAGAGAAAGCGAGCTTTCTCCTCTGTCGGGTTTTCGCGTTTTCCCGGCTACAAAGCATCCGGAGGAAGGATCCAGGGGCGAAGCCCCCATCGTTTCCCCTTAAGCTTCAAGCAAAGCGCGGGTTGCCTGAGCGTCCTTTTCCACTTGCTCCTTCACTTCCTGGAGGGAAGCCATTTTCCGCGTAGGCCGCAGAAATGCCCACAGGGCAAGTGATAATTCCTGTTTATACAGATCGCCGGAATAATCCAGGATATAGGTTTCGATGGTGGGCAACTGCTCACCAGAGAGCGTGGGGCGAAGGCCCACATTGGTGACGCCAAGATATTCTTTCCCATCGATTACCAGGCTGGCGGCGTACACCCCAAAGGGAGGCATTTCCTGGCCGGGGTGCAATTGCAGATTGGCCGTGGGCATGCCCACCTTACGACCGTTTTTGAAGCCGTGCACCACCGTGCCATCCAGGCAATACAGAGGATCCATGCTGAATCGTGCTTCCTTTCTGGGTCAGCGCTTCATGGCGCCGTGGAGCAGGGGAGAGAGGGGCTTGTAAATCAGCCCGGTAACGATGCTGATCACCACCCATTTCAGGATATTGAAGGGCGCGGTAATGAGCATCACGAATTTCAGTTCGCTGTTCACAGCGGGAATCAGCTCCTGGCCCATGCCGATGATGGCCTCAATGGGCATGCCGTAGGCAGTGGAGTAGAAAGGAATCATGATATACAGGTTGCTCAGCACAGCGGCAACGGTGGCCACCACCGTGCCAAGGATCATGCCGATGATGGCGCCCTTTCTTTTTTTCATTTTCTGGTATACCAGCGCGGCGGGGAAGATCATGGCAAAACCCATGATGAAATCGGCCAGCTCGCCCACGCCCTGGGAGGTGGAATGGAACAGCCCCAGGGCGGATTTTACCAGCAAAATCAGCGTGCCCTGCCAGGGCCCCATGGCGAAAGCGCCCAGCAGCACGGGCAGGGTGCTCAGATCCAGCTTATAAAAGAGCACCACAGGGATTTCAATCATAAACAGGATGGCGGCGATAGCGGCCAGAATGGCGATGGTGGTCATTTCCCGAACGGATAAAATGCGGCGGGTGTTTTCTTTCATGGAATACACGTCTCCTTGCAATAAAAATCCCTGAAAGCAGCGCCTTCAGGGAGAAAAAACGAAACGGCAGCACGTTTCCAAGGGAAACAGGCCCTTTCATCTTCTTTCATCCAGACTGTCTACTGTCGGTGCCGGAATTACACCAGCTCGGCGGAAAAGCATATGCTTTTCCGATCGCGGACTATACCGCCGGTCGGGAATTTCACCCTGCCCTGAAGATGCTCATTCAATTGTGGGATCAATATACCATACCGGCCCCCGAAAGTCAATCACTTTCAGCATGCGCGCTCAATGAAATTTAAAAACCTGGCAATTCGGCTGTAATTTGGCATTTATCTACAAGAAAATGCGATAAATGGTGGAAAATGTGAGTTGCAGGTGGAGGATGAAACATGATAAAATGTAATGGTATTTTTCTGGAGAGGATGAATAGACGATGAAGCAGCGTCGGCTATCGATGCGTTTTCAATTATTATTGATGTATTTGCTGGTGGTATTGGCGGTGTGCATGAGCTATGCGCCCATGAGCCGCCATGTGCGCAAGCAGCTGCAGGAAAAATATGAAGAGCAGATTGAACTGCGTTTCCAGCAGAGCTTGAAGATTCTGGAGGATTCCGTCAAGCAGGTGTATCATGTGCCGGACACCATGGGGAATTATTCCAATTACAGGGAGGCGCTGGTGGCCCAGGGCAGGGACGGCGTCAGCGAGGCTTTCCCCAAATTTTATCTGACCACCCGGCTTCTGAGCCAGTATATGGGCACCATCCCTGTAAAGGACAAGGCCTTTGTGCTGTTTAAAAACAGCGGCGCCGTGATTGACGAAACCCAATTGTATCTGACGCCGGAGGAATTTGTGCGCTTTGGCATGACGGTGGAGGATCTGACCGTTGAAGAGCGGCTTTCCATGCTGGAAAAGGGGGGCGATCATTATCAATTGGCCCAAGTGCGCCTGAACCAGTATGCTGCGAGGCCCGCCCTGATGATTCTCATTGACCGGCCCCATACCAATGTGCGGCTGGGGATCATATATTATGAAGAAACGCTGCTGGATCTGTTCCATTTTGATCTGCTGCCCCCCAACACCTGCTTTACGCTTCATAATCTGGACGGCGAATTGGTGTATCAATACGGGGAAAAGGCCGAGAATTCCTTCTGCTATCAGGGCAGCGCCTATGTAAGCGGCATTGAAATGAGCCTGTATATTCCTCCGGATTATTATGATACCCTGCTTCAGAGCTTTGATGATATGTTCAGAAATACGCTGATGATTGCCGTTGGCGTAGGCATTTTGCTCAGCGGGATTCTGACCATGATCAACTATCGCCCCCTGAAACAGCTTTTGCGCCTTTCGGGCAAAAAGCCCAGCTTGGCGCAGAGCAATGAATATGCCCTGCTTTACGAGCATATTCAGGACAGCGATTCCCGGATTGCCGGGCTCCATGCAGACGTATCGCGCCTTCGGGATAATCTCCGGGCCAGCATGTTTGTGCGGCTGCTGTATGGCAATGTGCGCTCCGCCCATTCCATTGATCTTTCCTGGAAGATGTTTCCTCAATTAAAGAATGCGCATTATCTGGTGCTGGTGAAGATGACTTCGCCGGAAGCCGACGCCTCCAATCAGCCCTATTTCTTTGGTTTCCTTCAGCCCCTGGAGGATGAGGGGGTATATATCCAGCAAATCAATCTGAACACGGCGGCCCTGCTGCTGCCACAGGATGATCAATTGGTGCAGCGGCTGCATGCTTTATTGGAAAAAGAGCATGAAGCGCTGGATAACACCGGCGTGAGCCTTTATGCTGGGATGAGTGAAAGCTTTACCGGGGTGGACGCCGTATATCTGGCCCATCATCAGGCCCAGATGGTGTTGAAAAATCATCAGGTGCTGGAGTGCTATACGGCGCAGGAGCAGGCCAATCTTCGGCCCTTTATGGATTTAAGCGCCCTGCAAAGGCTTTATGAATTGCTGCTGGCAGGGGAGGGCGATGCGGCAGAGGATATGATTCAGGACATGGGCCAGGAAATGCATGCCCGCACGGCCACCCGGGATCAGCAGATTCAGTGCTGCAGCCTGATTCGGTTTTCCCTTGATTCGGTGGCGGCGGATATGCGGCTGGGCGATTTGCCCCGGCCCCTGGCATCCCTGGATGATCTGATGCATGAAAGCTTTTCCGAAATGATGAATACTTTGGTGAAAGACGCCCGGATGCTCACCGAGGCCGTTGCAGAGATGCGCCGCAAAGCCGGTGGCAAATCCCGGGAGCAGGTGCTTCGCTATATTCAGGAAAATTATACTTCTCCTTCCATTTATGCCGAAAGCATTGCCAAGGCTACCGGCGTATCCGCCAATACGGTATATCAGGTTGTTCGGGAATGCATAGGCAAATCCTTGGGAGATTACATCGAATTCCTGCGCCTGGAAATGGCCTGCCGCCTATTGGAAACCACCGATCGCCCTGTGATGGAGATTGCCGCCCAGTGCGGCTGGAGCGTGCCCGCCACCTTCTATCGGGTGTTCAAGCAAAGCTATGGCGTGCCGCCCACCCAGTACCGGAAACGGCGTGCAAAAGAAGATGATGTAAATAATGGTTAAGATTCGTCCATTTTTGTGCTTTTTGCAATGCTGCGTGGAAAATGCAACATGTTTTTTGTGGGATTTGCATGGCTGAAACGGGAATGTTTCTTGCGAAAAAGCATATATTTAAATACAATAATTCTATCAAAGCGCTCCTGTGAATAAGAGCGCAAAATAAAAAGGAGGTAACCCCATGCGTAAACTGCTTGCTGCTCTGTTGGCCCTGATGATGCTGGCCGCGATGCCCATGGCCATGGCGGACGAACTGGAAATGTCCGATGTGCCCGGCATGACTGCCCCCGGCGTTTTCCCCATCGTCACTGAGCCCGTCACCCTCACCTTTGCTCTGGTTCCCCAGGGCAACGTGGAAGACTATGATACCAACTACTTCACTACGTATATTGAAGAAAAGACCGGTATCAACGTGGAATTCTTATTACTGCCCGCTCCCGATACCGCTCAGAAGTTTGACCTGATGGTGGCTGCCAATGAAAAACTGCCCGACATCATGATGGGCGGCATTTCCGACATCACCTACTACGGCATGAGCGGCCAGCTGGTGGCCCTGAATGATTACTTCGATAAGTATGCTTACTATTACAATGAAGTAATGGAAAAGTACGGCACCGAAGATGAAAAGGCTACCCTGAAGGCTCAGAGCTATTCCTACGATGGCAACATCTATGCTTTCAACTATGCTGTTCCCGAACTGGGCAACAACCATGAAAACATGATCTACGTCAACAAGGTGTGGCTGGAAAAGCTGAACATGAAGACCCCCACCACCCTGGATGAGCTCTACGAAGTGCTGGTGGCTTTCCGGGATAAGGATCCCAACGGCAACGGCCTGAAGGATGAAATCCCGATCATCGGCTACAACTCCTTTGACCGCCGCGGCGACGTGGTGGGCGATCTGCTTCAGTCCTTCCTGTATTATCCCGGCGGCGTGGGCGCTGATCAGGCCCGTACCATCGTGAAGGACGGCGTGGTTTCCTCTGCCGTGGTGCAGGAAGAATATCGCGAAGGCCTGCGCTTTGTGAACAAGCTCTATAAAGAAGGCCTGCTCACCGAAATCTCCCTCACCCAGAAGGATACCCAGCTCAAGGCCATCATCGACCGTCCCGCTTCCGAACCCACCATCGCCGGCGTGATCTGCACCCATTTCTTCTCCGGCGTGTGCGGCTTCACCAACTGCAACGATGAATACAACAAGGTCTTGGAATACGAAGTGCTGGCTCCTCTGGCCGGCCCCGAAGGCGTAGCCTATGCTCTGGAACAGGGCTCCGGCTTCAGCGAATATAAGCTGGCCATCACCAGCTCCTGCGAGCATCCCGAAGTGGCGTTCCGCGTGCTGGATGCTCTGTGCGATCCCGAAATTGGCTCCACCTATCGCTTCGGCATCAAGGGCGAGCATTGGGATTGGGCCGCTGAAGGCGCTGTGACTCAGGAAGGCCAGCCCGCTATGATCAAGTTCCTGGTGGCGGAACAGCCTTGGCACTGGGAAACCCAGAATATCATCTGGCGTCTTACTCAGGGCTTCATGAGCTTCTCTGATATGAAGCAGCAGCGTGCCGATGAATCCAACCCCTACATCAAGTATCGTAACGAAGAATTCTACCGTGGCGTGGCCCTGCGCCTGGGCGCCATTCCCGCGGAACGCTTCCTCAATCCCATCTGGAATGAAGAAGAATATGAAATCGCTACCGAATACGGCCCCATGATCCGCGAAACCTCCAATGAATGGCGCACCATGTTCGTCACCGGCGAAAAGGATCTGGACGCCGATTGGGACGAATATCTCACCATCATGGAAAACCTGGGCCTCTCTGAATATCTGGAAGCTGCCCAGAGCTGCTACACCCGCATGGCTGGCAACTAATTTGATTACCCAAGCAAAAAGGCCGTGATCCGGCCGCAAGGGCGGCGCGGGGGTTCATTCCCCCGCGCCGTTTTCAGAAGGAGTGGATGCATGTGAAAAAGCATGCCTTTGTAAAAAATTTCAAGCGCTGCTGGCAGCTGCATCTGTTCATGCTGCTGGGCGTGGCCTATATTCTCATTTTTGCCTATTATCCCATGGCGGGCGTGCAGATCGCCTTTAAGGATTATACTCCCGCCGGCGGCATCTGGGGCAGCCCCTGGGTGGGATTGAAGCATTTTAATAAATACTTCAATTCCATGTATTTTGAGCGCACGGTGTTCAACACGCTTCGCATCTCCATCTATTCCATCGTTGTGGGCTTCCCTCTGCCCATTATTTTTGCGCTGATGCTCAATCTCATGCGCAATCAGAAACTGAAAAAATTCATCCAGACCGTCACCTATATTCCCCACTTCATTTCTGTGGTGGTGCTGGTGGGCATGATGATGCAATTGTTTAGCCCCGTGGTGGGCCTGTATGGCAGCTTGTACCGTATCTTTACCGATGGCGTATATCCTCCGGATATCTATAGTAAGAGCCATGCCTTCATTCATATCTACGTCTGGTCCGGCGTATGGCAGGAGCTGGGCTGGGGCTCCATCATCTATCTGGCGGCCCTCTCCGGCGTTTCTCCTGAGCTCCATGAAGCGGCCATGATCGACGGCGCCAGCCGCTGGAAGCGGGTATGGCATGTGGATCTTCCCGCCATTCTCCCCACCGTTGCCATCATGCTCATTATGCGCAGCGGCAGCGTCATGTCCGTTGGCTTTGAAAAAACCTATCTGATGCAGAATGGCATGAACCTTTCTGTCAGCGAGGTTATCACAACATACGTATACAAGCAGGGCCTTGGCAAGGGCGTGCGCGGCTTCTCCTTTGGTTCTGCCGTAGGCCTGTTTAACTCTGTCGTAAATTTTGCTATGCTGGTGCTGGTGAATACTGTCACCAAGAAACTTAGCGATGGCAACAGTGGATTGTTCTGAGGAAGGAGGGGAAGAAAGATGGCAAAAAATATCAGTCGTAATGCGATCAAGGACAGTAAGTCCGACAAAGTATTGTATTTTGTCTCCGGCACCCTCCTGCTGCTCTTTACGATTACCGTAATTTATCCTTTGATCTATATCGTATCCTGCTCATTCTCTTCTGCCCATGCAGTAAACTCTGGCCGCGTAGTGCTCCTGCCCGTGGATTTCTCCCTCACCGGCTATGAGGCTGTGTTTAATTATAAGCGGGTACTCACCGGCTATGGCAATACCATTTTCTATACTGTTTTCGGCACTGTTTTGAATTTGATCATTACTCTCATGACCGCTTATCCCCTGGCCATGCCGGGCTTCCAGTTCAAGAAGGGCTATTCCTTCCTGTTCACCTTCACCATGTTCTTCTCCGGCGGCCTGGTGCCCGCCTATCTGCTCAATTCCAGCCTGGGCCTGGTGAACAGCCCCTGGGTGATGCTCATTCCCGGCATGCTCAGCGTGTATAACATGATCGTGACCCGCACCTTCATTCAGAATTCCATCCCCGTGGAGCTGCTGGAAGCCTCTCAGATCGACGGCTGCTCCTGGTTCGGGTATTTCTTCAAGATCGTGCTGCCCCTGTCCAAGGCGGTGATCGCGGTAATCACCCTGTATTACGCCGTGGGCCATTGGAATGCTTACTTCAATGCCATGATCTATCTCAACGATCGCCATCTGCATCCTTTGCAGCTGGTGCTTCGGGAAATCCTGGTGGAAAACAGCATTGAAGCTCTGGACGTGGCTACGGAAGATGCCCAGGCAAGTCTGGCAGAATTGCTGAAATATGCGCTGATTATTGTGTCCACCGTGCCCATCCTGTGCGTGTACCCCTTCGTGCAGAAGTATTTCATGAAGGGCGTGATGATCGGCTCCGTGAAGGGCTGAGAAAAGCGGCAAAAATAGACTGCTCCTGTGAAAACGGACAATAGACAAAAATGCCCCCTGTGTAGGATATTATGGACTACACAGGGGGCATTGTAATGAGCAAAAGAAATATGTGAAGATGAAGGAAATGGAACCCATCATTCTCACGATGCGTGAGGAGGAAAAATTCATCATTTCTTGTAAAAGTATCTTGACACATGTGATAAAGTGGATTACAATACGTGTTGTATAACGTGTTATAGAACGAATAATCCCCCGGGAATGATTGCATTCACCATTCAGGAGGAAGCAAAAATGGAAAACAAAACGATCCACCGAACATCAGAGGAAAACAAGCAGCTGGTGCTGCGTGCGGCAGCAAGGCTATTCCTGCAGAAGGGCTATACCGCCACCACGCTGCGGCAGATCGCCACAGAAGCCGGGGTAAACATCGGCTCGGTGATGTACCTCTACGAGAGCAAGGAGAATATCCTCTGCGATCTGGTGTCCTTTGTGCTGGGTGGGCAGTTTGCAGCAACGGAAAAGCTGCTTGCAGGCAAAACGGAGGATATGCTGCTGTTCTGGGCCGCTGAGACCACGCTACAGCTGTACATCGCAGAAAGCAGCGAATACATCCGGGAACTGTACCTGGCGGCCTACTCCCATATCAAGCCTGCATCGCTGATCTACCAGTGCATCGCGGAGAAGCTGCAGGTATACTTCAAGGCATATTATCCGGAGTATGAGTTCAAGGATTTCTACGAGCTGGAGATTGCCACGGGCGGCATCATCCGTGGGTTCATGTCCGTTCCCTGCGATATGTACTTTACCATGCAGCGTAAGGTAAGGCGCTACTTGGAGACATCCTTCCTGGTGTACAAGGTGCCGGAGACAAAGATTCAGGAAGCTGTTGACTTTGTATCACTGATCGATTTTGAAGCCGCTGCCCCGCAGGTGATAGATCAGCTGTTGGCAGCACTTGACAAGCAAATGATTGGTTGAAGGAGGATAAAAAATGAAGCGTATTCTTGCCGCGCTCCTGTCTGCGATGCTGGTTTTCTCCTGTGCGTATGCGGAGGGGAACGCCCTGTCCGATGAGTTGGGGCTGACGAAGGAATCCAAGCCCGCCAGCAGCTACACGGCTGAAATCAATTCTGCCGTTTACTCTCTGCTGGACTTTGAGGATACCAGCGAATACAACAACGCCGTCCGTGGGCTGATCGATGCACCGGAGGTATTGGAGCTGACTGACGCAGATGGCAACATCATTTGGAGTCAGACAGCATACAGCTTTCTTGATGACTACGAGACTGCTCCCGACACCGTGAATCCCAGCCTGTGGGAGAATACCCGCAACAACCATGCCTACGGCCTGTTTGAGGTGTGCGAGGGCATCTATCAGGTGCGCGGCTACGATATGTCCAACCTGACGGTGGTCAAGGGCGACACCGGCTGGATCCTGTTCGACCCGCTGATGAGCGTGGAATGCGCCATGGCTGCCATGCAGCTGATCGAGAAGAATCTGGGCAGCTACCCGATCAAGGCGGTTATCATTTCCCATCCCCATGCCGACCATTTTGGCGGCATTCTGGGTGTGATGACGGCGGACGATGCGGCAGATACTTCCCTGTCCATCGAGGAACAGCTGGCCAGCGGCAAGATCCCGATCATCGTGCCGGAGGGCTTCGCGGAGCACGCCATCGCTGAAAACGTGTACGCCGGCAAGGCCATGACCCGCCGCGCCAACTATCAGTACGGCGTGCTGCTCACTCCTGGCGTGACCGGTAAGATGGCGCAAGGCATCGGCATGGGGCAGTCCACCGGAACGGTGTCCTACCTTGCGCCCACCTATGAGATCAAAACCACCGGCGAAACGCTGGTGATCGACGGCATCGAAATGGAATTCCAGATGACCCCTGGCACCGAAGCACCCGCTGAAATGAACACCTGGTTCCCGCAGTTCAAGGCGCTGTGGGTGGCAGAAAACTGCACCGGCACGCTGCACAACCTCTACACCCTGCGCGGCGCTCAGGTGCGTGACGGCGCGGCGTGGGCGGGATACATCACAGAAGCCATTACCCGCTACGGCGCGGAGGTGGAGATTGCCTTCCAGTCTCACAACTGGCCGCACTGGAGCAACGAGGTGGTCAATGAGTATCTGGTCAACACCGCTGCCGTGTACAAATTCATCAACGACCAGACGCTGACCTATATCAATCAGGGCTATACCTCCGACGAGATCTCCAACATGATCCAGCTGCCCGAGGCGCTGGCGAAGAACTGGTACACCCGGCAGTATTACGGCACTGTGGCCCACAATTCGAAGGCCGTGTACCAGAAGTACATGGGCTGGTACGACGCCAACCCCGTGAACCTCCATCCCCTTGAACCCACCGAGAGCGCAAAGAAGTGGGTGGAGTACCTGGGCGATGTGGACGAGGCGCTGCGCATGGCCAAGGCAGACTTCAACAAGGGTGAATATCAGTGGGTGGCAGAGATCACCAACACCATTGTCTACGCTGATCCGACCAATGAGGCCGCCCGCCTGCTGTGCGCCGACGCGCTGGAGCAGCTGGGCTATCAGGCGGAATCCGGCCCGTGGCGCAACGCCTACCTGACCGCTGCGTTGGAGCTGCGGCACGGCAATCAGGCGCTGAACGCCGCACAAACAAAGGGCAGTGGGATCGTCCTGCAGATGACTGCGGAGATGATGTTCGACTACATGGGCATCATCATGGATAAGGATGCGCTGGAAGAAAAAGACTTCACCATCAACGTGACGCTGACTGATGTGAACCAGCAGCATGTGCTACACGTGAAGAACGGCGTGCTGCTGGTGTATAAAGACACTCAGCGCGCAAATGCAGATGTTTTCATCACCTGCCCAAAGAATGCACTGTTCTACATTTTGACTAACAACTCGCAGGGGCTGGCAGTCATTCCCGTGGAGGGCGAAGCGGAGCTGATCACGCTGCTGGCATCATCCATGAACCAGTTCCCTGTACAGGGGATCATGCCCTTCAACATCGTGGAACCTTAATAGGATCCCATCCATTCTACTGTATGGCAATCAGGAAAGGAAGGCGCAAACCGAGTCAGAGATGAACATTCATAAGTACGAGGAAGCAGAGCTGACGGTCAACGAGCTGGAGCTGATCAATGGCGGAGAATACGGGGATCTGCTAAAACCGATATCGCTGACTTATAGGGCCATTTGCGAGTGCGGATATCAGAAGCCTATCCCAAGCGCCGGCTATGGCAAGGTTATCTGTCCGCAATGCAAGCAGCTGATCACAAATTACAGGGAAGAGCAAGGCCATCAATAAGCCAAGTCCCACAATAGGATTCGTAGGTAAAGAACCACGAGCAAAGGAGAAATTCTCATAACTGGCTGGAGAATAATATCCACATATTCGACCACATCAGCAACAGCAATGAATATAAATAGGAGGAATGAACCATGAAGAAAAAACTGCTTGCCCTTTTGACCGCGCTCTGCCTGCTCTTTGCCGCCGCTTGTCTGGCCGAAGATGATGTTCAGGTTGATGTAACGCTTGAAGGCTACATGGAAGCCGGCGGCCGGCTGTATGTTACCTGGACGGATGAAGCCTATGAGACCGACGGCCTCGGCCTGATCGGCACGGTGGGTCAGACCATCGGTGAAATGCTGCAGCACAACGACATTCTTTCTGTGGAGCCCATGCTGGAAGGTGACGTGTTTGAGGGCTGGATGGAGGTTGCTGAAACCGTCGTTGCCGATGAGTTCGGCTTTGAAGATGAGGTATATAGCCTGATTACGGATCGGTGCTATACCACCGAAGAACTGATGGCCCTGCCCGTTCCTGAGTACAATGTGACGTATATGGCCAAGTGGGCCGGCATTCCCGCAGAGGCATACTTTGCCCCCTATGAAGAAACCGTCGTGTTCCCCAGCATCACCCTGCTGAGCGGCGATGGAACCATTCTGATCAACGGCGAAGAGGAACAGTCCGAAATCGCCTGGCGGGTGGTGACTCCTGAGCCCGGCCAGACCTTCGGGGAAGTGCTGGAGCTGGATAAGATCGCTGCCGTCACCGCAGAAGGCAAGCTGTTTGCCGGTTGGACGGTCTATGAATATGACGTGGAAACCATGGAGGTCTCTGAAACCTGTGTGGAGGAGGAAGGTGTGCTGTGCTTCGAGCTGTTCGAAGAGTATCATATGGTGCTGCGTGAGTATACGGTCTGCCATGAGCTGATTTCCACTGAGGAACTGTCCGCAGTCGTCTGTGAGGAAACGGATCATGTTGTGGTTGCAACCTGGATGACCGCAGAAGAGTATCTGGCCTACGTGAAGGAACAGTCTGATGCGATCAAGGTTTCTCTGGAGCAGGAGCCATTGACGCAGACCGACATGAACCTGAAATCCGAAGAGCTGCGTGTTCTGTGGGATGAGGCGCTGAATCTGCTGCTGGATGAAGCGAAGAAGAGTCTGCCCGAGGCAGAACTGGAGAAGCTGACGGCCGAGCAGAGCGCATGGGAGGCGGACATGAAGATGGCTGTTGAGGCGGCCGGTAAGGAAGTTGAAGGCGGCTCTATGTATCCGCTGGTTGCAAATACCGAGGCGGCAAAGTTGGCGGAAGAGCGCGTTTACAATCTGTGCGAACTGCTGAAATGATCGGCAGTTGCAAAATGATCGCTTGAAAGGATGCATTACTATGACTGAAAACTTGAAGAAATTCCTGGAGGCCATTTCTAAGAACGACGAGCTGGCGGCGAAGGTCAGCAATATGACCAAGGATGAACTGATCGCCCTTGCCGAGGAACTGGGCATTGACCTGGCCGAGGATGACTTTGCCCAGAAGAGCGAGTTGGACGATGACGAGCTGGACGTCGTGGCTGGCGGTGGCGTGTGCGCATGCCCCTTTGTCGGCGGCGGTGTCGGAAATACAAACGCAGAAAAGTCATGCTTTTGCACTGCGGGCGGCGGCGGTGAAATATCCGATCTCGCGGGCGGCGGATGCCGCTGTGTCTGTGTGCTCGGCGGTGGCGGCAAAGCTGTTGACTCGGTTCCGTACCCTGAAGGCTACAACGAGTAACATCATTACAGGCAGTGAGATATAAATATCACTGCCTGTGCAGAAGAAAGGTTCGTTTGTATGACTGAGAACATGAAGAAATTCCTGGAGGCGGTTTCTAAGAACGGCGAGCTGGCGGCGAAGGTCAGCACCCTAACCAAGGAAGACCTGCTTGCCCTGGCCAAGGAGCTGGGCATTGACCTGACCGAGGATGACTTTGCCCAGAAGAGCGAGTTGAACGACGACGACCTGGAAGCCGTAGCCGGTGGCTGGACAGATTGCTTCTGCATTGCAGGCGGCGGTGGTAAGGCAGATGAGGACGGAAAAGCCTGCGCCTGCGTTGCGTTTGGCGGCGGCCAAGCAAAGGATGGCCAAAATCGTTGCTTGTGCATCGGTGCTGGCAGTGGCGACAAGCCAGTATACACAGACTGATATCCATTTGCAGACCTGCAGATGCGCCCCCAATATATAGAAGCGCAAAGGATGATATGATGTTTTACAAGCTGAAAGAGAACTTCCTCCTGCGCGGATGGGAAAAGCTGCCCTACGCAGTGGTTGACAAGAACAGGAGAAAGCCCATCTTCATCACTGCCAAGGAGATGCAGGCGCTGGAGATGTGCAACGGTCAGATCGACCTATCCCTGCCGCTGATTCCTCAGGAGATCCGCGACATAATCCCGCAGATCGAGAAGAATGGCATCATCTCTCCCTGCGACTTCGGCGACGCCATCGCGCCGGAGCAGGCCTACAAGCTCTATCCTGCCCGCTATATCCGTACAGCGCACTGGTCCATTACCGGGCACTGCAACTACCGCTGCAAGCACTGCTACATGTCCGCGCCGGATGCA
The DNA here is from genome assembly GCA_015056125.1 of Clostridiales bacterium. Classification (GTDB taxonomy): domain Bacteria; phylum Bacillota; class Clostridia; order Christensenellales; family Aristaeellaceae; genus RUG563. Next base: position 144,846 of record SVGW01000001.1, read on the forward strand.
AAGTATGGTGAACTGAGCCATGAGCAGATCATGTCCATCGTGCAGCAGCTGATCGATTGCGGCGTGATGGAGGTTTCCCTCACCGGCGGCGAACCCCTTGTCCGCAAGGATTTCATGGAGATCGTGGACGCGCTGCTGGCAGGCGGTATCCGCATCACCACCATTTATTCCAACGGCAAGCTCGTTACTGACACGCTGCTGGACGCATTGGCAGAGCGGGGCATCTACCCGGAGTTCAACATGAGCTACGATGGTGTGGACGGCTGGCACGACTGGTTGCGCGGCATTCCCAATGCCGGGAAGATTGCCGAGGAAGCCTTCCTGCGCTGCAAGGAGAAGGGCTTCCCTACGGGCGCGGAGATGTGCATCCACAACGGCAACAAGCTTTTACTGCGCCAGACCATCAACCGCCTGGCGGAGCTGGGCTGCGGGAGCCTGAAAACCAACCCCATCTCCAATGTGGGTGCGTGGAGGGAAGGTGGCTACGGCGAAAGTATCTCCATGCAGGAGCTTTACCAGCTCTACTTTGACTACATCCCGCATTATTATGAGGATGGAATGCCCCTGTCCCTCCAACTGGGCGGATTCTTCTCGGCATCGCCCAGCAGGCCAGATCGCTACGACATCCCCTGCATGAAGCATTGCACCAAGCCGGAAAACACCTGCGTGTGCGGTCATGCGAGGATGGTGATGTACATCTCCGCTGAGGGACGTGCGCTGCCCTGCATGGCGCTCTCCGGCATGGACATCCAGCAGGAGTTCCCGCTCATCCCGGAGATCGGCCTGGCCCAGTGCATCACCGATTCCCGCTACATGGAGTTGATCGACACCCGCGCCACCGAGATCCTCAAGCACAACCCGGAGTGTGCCAAATGCGAATATGCCCTGCAATGCCTTGCTGGCTGCCGTGCAAGCGCGCTGGAAACCTCGCCCACGGATATTCTTGGGCGGGATATGGCCATCTGTGGCATCTTCAAGGGCGGCTGGACAGAGAAAATCGCGGAGCTGATGCAGAATATCCTCCCGCAGGAAAATCCGGAAGCGGCGTCGAATTAAGGAGGCAAAAGCATGAGTGAGAACCTGAAAGCATTTCTGGCAAAAGTCTCGGCAGACGCGCTGCTGATCGAACGGCTGAAGGCGGCGAAGGAGTACGGCGAGATCATTGCGCTGGCAAAGGAAATCGGCGTGGAGCTGACGCTGGCGGACATCGAACCCGAAAACAGTGAGCTGTCTGAAGATGAACTGAACGCTGTGTCCGGCGGAAAAAGCGGCGGCTGCTTCTGTGTTCTGGCTGGTAGCGGCGGTGGAAAGAACGGCCGGGATGATGTCTACGGCTGTGCCTGTGTGGCCTATGGCCAGGGCGGCGACGGAAGCAAAGACGATTTCACCTGCTTTTGCGCCCTGGGCGGCGAGGGTGTGATCGATGTTATGCCGGATGAACTCGTTTGAGGTATGCTGTAAAGAATAAGGAGGATTTGAAAATGACTGCGAACATGAAGAATTTCCTTGCCAAGGTATCCGAGGACAAGGGGCTGGCGGAGAAGATTGGCAAATTGGAGAAGGTCGATGAACTGATCGCAGCGGCAAAGGCGATTGGTATCGAACTGACCGAGGCGGACTTTGCACAGCCGGAGGATGCCCTGAACGATCAGGAACTGACGGCCGTGACCGGCGGTGAGAAATGCCTGTGTGTTGCAGCCGGCGGCGGCACGAAGGATGACGATAGCAAGGCCTGCGGCTGCGTTGCAGCGGGCGCAGGATATCATGACAACGGGGATCAGCGCTGCTTTTGCGTGATGGGCGGCAGCGGCGATTCAGAATATGCCATTAACTGATGATCCATTGGCGGTCTGACGTTATTAAACAAAGGAGAAGTGACCATGCCAACGACCAACAACCGTAACACAACCCCCGGCGGGCCAGAGCTGACTCATTACCTTAAGGCCGCCCGGCCTGGCAGCTGGCTGATCCTATCGCTGACGCTGCTGATCGTGGCGATGGCGCTGGTATGGTCCTTCCTTGGCACGATGAAAACCACCATCGCCGTCACCGGCATCAAGGAGGGCGCGCACTTCACCGGCTACCTGATGCCCAAGGACACCCTTTCCATCCAGAGTGGCATGAGCGTGGACTATAAGGGGGAAAAGGCTGGCGTGCTGGTCAGCCGCGGCTTGGCCAGCATCGACGCAGCGGATATCGTCGCGTCCATTGACAATGCCTACTACAGCGATCAACTGCTGCTGAACCCCTACAATGTGGATATCCTGATCGACCTTGATCCGAACATCTGCCCGGACGGCGTCATCACCCTGGAGATCGTGCTGGCAGAGACTCGCCCCTTTGATTTCCTGATGAACTGAGGTGGCGGCAGATGAAGCATGTGAAGAAAAAGGTGCCGGTGGTCATGCAGATGGAGGCGCTGGAATGTGGCGCCGCCAGCCTGAGCATGATTCTGGCGTATTACGGCAAGTGGCTGCCTTTGCCCCGTGTGCGCATGGAGCTGGGCGTTTCCCGCGATGGCGTAAGTGCGATGAGCATCATCAGGGGGGCACGCAGTTTCGGCATGGAGGGCAAGGGCTTCCGCTATGGCGTAGACAGTCTGCAAACGAAGATCGCCCTGCCCTGCATCCTGTTTTGGAATAACTGCCATTTCGTGGTGCTGACGGGCTTTGGCAAGAAGGGCGCATACATCAACGATCCCGCCAGCGGTGCAATCGTTGTGCCGATGGACAAGTTTGAAAAGCAGTACAGCGGCATCGCGCTGGAGATCGTTCCGGGTGCAGGCTTTGAGCCCAGCGGGCGCCCCACCAGCGTGTGGCCCTTTGTCAAGAAGCGCCTCAAGGGGGCGGGCGGCGCATTGGCATTCCTGTCGCTGTCAGGGCTGGCTGCAGCGGTCTTTGGCATTGCCCAGCCCGCGCTGTCCTCCAGCTTTGTGGATAAGATCCTCACCGGCGCGAACACCGCTTGGCTCATACCGTTGCTGGGGATTCTCGTTGGCATGGCGGTTTTGCAGTTCCTGCTGCTGGCGGCGACGGCCTCCTACCAGAACTATGTGCAGGGGCGGTTTGCCGTATCGGCCAACTGCGCCTACCTGATGCATGTGCTGCATCTGCCCATGCAGTTTTTCTCCCAGCGCATGGCGGGCGATATTGCAGGCCGTCAGCAGGATAACGCTGCTGTGGCCAGTACGCTGATGAACACTCTCGCGCCCGTGGGCGTGGGGCTGATTACCATGGCGGTGTATCTCGCCATGATGCTCTCCATCAGCCCGGTGCTGACGCTCATTGGCGTGTCAGCGCTGGTGATCGACCTGTTTGTGGCGCAGTACATCTCAAAGAAGCGGGTGGAGATCACGCGGGTCATCGCCCGTGACGCAGGCGTGCTGTCCGGCTCCACGGCTGGTATCCTGAACGTGATGGAGACCATCAAGGCCAGCGGCGCGGAGGAAGGTGTGTATGCCCAGTGGACGGGTATGCAGGCCGCTGTGATGGCGGGTCAGGCAAAGATCGCGAAAATCAACACCTATCTGGGCACGATCCCCGGTTTGCTGCTGAATATCGCCAATGTGGTGCTGGTGGCACTGGGGGCGCTGCTGATCATTGACGGTGAGCTGACCACGGGTCTGCTGCTGGCGCTGCAAAGCCTGCTGCAGTCCTTCATCACCCCGGCGGAGCAGCTGATCGCCGCTGGTCAGGAAATGACGGAGATGCGTTCCAGCATGGAACGCATTGAGGACGTGACCAACTACGAGGAGGATGTGATCTTCTCTGCGGGCGATGGCGAAAAGATCACCGCCCCCATGACGGGGAATGTCAGCATCCGCAACGTGACCTTCGGATATTCCAAACAAGCCGCACCGGTACTGAAAGATTTCTCCTTGGAGCTCACCCCTGGACGCAAGGTGGCGCTGGTGGGTTCCTCCGGCTGCGGCAAATCGACGATCGCAAGGCTGGTGGCAGGGCTGTACCAGCCGTGGGAGGGCGCGATCCTCTTTGACGGCAGGCCCATGTCTGCCTACGACCGGGCGGCGTTCACCTCCTCCGTGGCGGTGGTGGATCAGGACATCTTCCTGTTCTCCGGCACGGTGAAGGACAATTTCCGCTTTGCCGATGGCACCATCACTGACGCAGACATGATCCGTGCAGCCCATGATGCCCAGGTGCACGAGGCCATTCTCAGGCATGAAGGCGGCTATGATGCACGTATCGCCGAGGGCGGCAGCAACTTCTCCGGCGGGCAGCGCCAGCAACTGGAGATCGCCCGGGCGCTGGCGGGGAATCCCTCTATCCTTATTCTGGATGAAGCCACCTCTGCTCTGGACGCTCAGACCGAAGCGCTGGTGATGGACGCTATCAAGGCGAGGGGCATGACCATGCTGCTGGTGGCACACCGGCTTTCTACGATCAGGGACGCAGATGAGATTCTTGTGCTGAAAAACGGTATCGTCACCGAGCGCGGCACCCATGACGAACTGCTTGCGCTAAACGGCGACTATGCGGCGCTGGTCAGCGCATCGTAAGAAGGAGGCACAGCGGATGAATATCAACGAAAAGAGCATCCAGCGCGCCCAGCTTGACGATGCGATGCTGGACGCAGTCTACCGCGATCTCGCCTCCACCGTCACAGGCAATGCCGGGCTGCAGGCGGCGCGATCTGACCGTGCGCAGACGATGGACGCGATCGGTGAAATCCTTGCGTTCTACCACTGCAAGGCGGAGATCCCTGACGGCGTGGAGCCGGTCAGCTATGTGACCGAGACCTTGAACATTTCCTGCCGCACGGTGTTTCTCGAGGGCGAGTGGTACAGGGATGCCATCGGCCCCTATCTGGGCAGGACGACTAACGGACAGACCGTCGCGATCCTGCCCAAACGGAACCACTATGAATACTACGACAGGAACGCAGGCAAACGTGTCCGCGTCAGCCGTCAGACGGCAGCAAATCTGGAGGCAGAGGCACAGTGTTTCTACCTGCCCCTGCCTGCCGGGAAGCTCACGCTGCGCGACCTGTACCGCTACATGCTCAAAGCTCTGACGGTATGGGACTATGCCCAGCTCATCGGCGCGACGGCGCTGGCCAGCGTACTGGCGATGACGCTTCCTGCCATGACGCAGCTGGTGTTCTCCGGGCTGATTCCCTCGGGACAGCTGAATCTGGTGCTGCCCATCCTGTTCCTGCTGGTGTTTTCCGTCACCTCCACCCATCTGGTGAACGTGCTCCGGACGCTGGCGGTGGGCGTGGTGAATATCCGGGCAGGCGCATCGCTGCAATCGGCGGCAATGGCGAGAGTCATGTCCATGCCTGCGGGTTTCTTTAAGCAGCACGCCTCCGGCGAGGTGGCTGCCCAGCTGAACTCCATCGACAACCTGACTGCCGCCACGGTGAAGGCGGTGTTCTCCTCCGGCCTGACGGGCTTGTTCTCGTTGATCTATATTGCGCAGATTTCCGCCTTTGCTCCGGCGCTGACGGTGCCTGCGGTGATCGTGCTGGTGCTGAAAACGGCGCTTTCTCTGGCTTGCGTGGTCATCGGCGTGAAGCGCACCAATGTGCGCATGAAGAAGCAGGCCAAGCTCTCCGGCAGGATGCTGACCATAATCAATGGCATCCAGAAGATCCGCCTTTCCGGCGCGGAGAAGCGAATTTTCACCAAGTGGGCCAGCGAATACAAGGATGTGGCTGACCTGACCTATCGCCAGCCTAAGATCCTTCTCTACCGGCAGGCGGCGATGGGCCTCATCAGCTTGATCGGCCTTGTGGTGATCTACTACGCGGCGGCCTCCAGTGGGGTTTCTTCGGCCAACTATATGGCGTTCAGTTCTGCCTATGGGCTGGTTTCCGGCGCATTTACGGCGCTGATCGGCATCGTGTCTACTCTGACGGAGTTCGGCCCGATGCTGGGCATGATGAAGCCCATTTTGGAAACGGAACCGGAGATCGAACCGGGCAAGCTGGTTCCTGAGGAGCTCACCGGCAAGATCAGCGTGAGCCACGTCAGCTTCCGCTATAACAAGGACGGCCCCATGCTGCTGGACGATGTGACGCTGGACATTGCCCCCGGCGAATACATCGCCATCGTGGGTGCAACGGGCTGCGGCAAGTCCACCCTGATGCGGCTGATGTTGGGCTTTGAAAAGCCGGAGCAGGGCGCGATCTATTACGATGATCACGACCTGAAATCACTGAGCCTGCGTGGTCTGCGCCGCAAGATCGGCACGGTGCTGCAAAACGGCCAGCTGATGCAGGGTTCCATCTTTACCAATCTTTCCATTGTAAAGCCCGACATGACGGAAGTCGAGGCCTGGGAAGCTCTTGAAAAGGCGGGCTTGGCCGAGGATGTGCGCCGTATGCCCATGAAGCTCAACACCATGCTGGGCGAAAACGGCGCAGGCATCTCTGGCGGACAGCGCCAGCGGCTGCTGATTGCCCGGTCGATGGTGGGCAATCCGAAAGTTGTCTTCATGGACGAGGCCACCTCCGCGCTGGACAATGTGGCGCAGGCTCATGCAGTCAGCTCGCTGGATGCACTGAACTGCACCCGCGTGGTGATTGCTCATCGTCTTTCGACCATTCAGAATTGTAGCCGCATCGTGGTGCTGGACGGCGGCCGCATCGTGGAAGACGGCACCTACGATGAATTGATCGCCCTGAATGGCCGCTTTGCCCACTTGGTGGCGCGACAAAGGCTGGATGCCTGAAATACCGCAATCAACGTATAAGGAGAAGAACTTGCATGGCTCATCATGAGGTGTTCGTAGATCTCAACCATTACCGCCTGACCCGCGGGCCCATCATGGTATCCTTCGATACCACGCAGCTTTGCAATCTGCGGTGTGTCCATTGCTTCAACAACAGCGGCGACCAGGCCCCCAACGCTGACCTCCCCCGGGCGCAGCGGCTGGATATTGCCAGGCAGATCGCCGAGTTGCACCCCTTCAATGTGTGTATGTGCGGCGGAGAAAGCCTGTGCTGTTCCGACCTGTTCGACATCATGGACATCCTCCGCCCGCACGTGGGCAAGCTGAGCATGGTCAGCAACGGCTTCCTGATGACGCCGGAGATGGCTCGCAGGCTGGTAGACCACGGACTGGATCTGGCGCAGATTAGCATCGATGGCGCCAACGCCTGGCAGCATGACAGTTTCCGGGGTGTGCAGGGTTCCTTTGACCGGGCCGTCTCAGCGGTGCGTAACCTGATTGCCGCAGGGATCTCCTCGGTGGATGTGTCGATGGTTCCCAACCAGCTGAACTGGCAGAGCCTGGAGGAATACGCCGCGCTTTGCCATGACCTTGGCGTGCAGCAGATCCGCCTGATGCCCTTCCTGCCCTCCGGCCGGGGCCGCTCGGTGGGGCGCAATCTGATGCTGGATGAGGAGCAGTATTTCCAATTCTGCCGCAGCCTGGAACGGCTGGATGCGAAATATCAGGGCAGGCCTGCCTTCCAGTGGGGCGACCCCATCGATCACATGCGCAGGATGCCGACCAATGCAAGCCTTGGCCTGCACTCCTACTCCATGGAGATCAAGGCCAATGGCGATCTGTCGCTGAGCACCTATCTGCCGGTGCTGGTGGGCAACTGTACCCGCCACACCCTGCGGGAATACTGGGACGGCGGCTACAAGGAGCTGTGGGCAAAGGAGGAGCTGACCCGCTACACCGGGCAGATCCGCAACATCTACGACCTGGAAACCTTCGAGCCCGCGCCCTATAGCGGCGAAACCATCATGATTGACATTCTGGAGGCGTAAGATGCGATACTTGATCAACAGCAGCGCCTTTACCCGGAAGGAAGCGCAGAACGGCGTGATCCCCATGAAAGCCGATTTTCGTGCGCTGTTCCTGAAGGAAAGCGCCGGCATACTGTTGGAAAAAACGGATGAATGGATCGACTTTGAAGACGTAGCCCAGGGCGCGTCTGAACAGCTGCGTCGCGATCTTCGCGATGGCCTGACGCTGCTGGAGTGCTTCGACATCGCGCAGATCGAGGAGGAAAAGCCCGTCAAGCTCTGCTGCGTGGCTGGCGAGAGGGACTACCGCCGCATCAGCGCGTTCCTTGAACGTCATGCCGGGAAGGGCCCCAACCAAAGCCTGCCCTATGCCCAGCTGCTGCACAATGAGGATGGCATCCGCGCACGGCAATTTAACAACCACGAATACAATTTCCTGGCCGAACGGGAGGGGCAGATCATTGCGCTGATGATCGTGCGTCCCCCGGCAGCGGGCGATGTTTCCAGTGTGGTGTACCTCCAGCATGTGGTATATGCTGAAGAGCTTCCTGAGGCTGAACAGGCCGCGCTGCTGGAAATCATGCTGGCTGAGGTGGAAAACGCCTTCCGTCAGGACTACGCCCGGCTGCGCTTCCAGTACTTCGACGGCCGTCAGGATGGGATGCTCTCCGCGCTGGTGGCGCAGGGATTCCTGAAAACCTGCACGCTGGAGCGGGAACTGCGGGGCGGCATTGACCTGACGATCTACGACCGGAAAATAGGAGGATGATCTATGCTCCTTGCTGAAAAGAAATACACGCAGGCCCTTCGGGATGTGTGCGAAAAAATCGACTATGCCTTTACGATCAAGGCATTTCGCGGACTGTACGGCTTCCATGATCCTTGGTTCGATTATGCCTCCATGGAGCGCTGCCTGAGCCATATGGAGAACCCCTGCAAGGCCGCCTTCCGCATCCTGCACCTGGGCGCAGGGGTGGAGGAAGATGCACTGGCTGGCGAGATCGGCCAGGAGGCGATCGACACCTTGATCGAGGCAGGGCTCTGGCACAAGGAAGATGATCGCATCGAGACCAACAACTATGTGGTGATCCCCTATCAGGGGCTGCTGCTGGTGGTGGAGACCAATCCCTGGTTCCCCAGCTGCACCAATCATAATATCGACGTCTACCTGGGCAGCGACAGCTACCGCCTGGCAGAGAACATCGGCTATCAGCGGGGCGAGACGGCGCTGGACTTGTGCAGCGGCAGCAGCATACAGGGCCTGCTTTGTGCCCGGTTTGCCCGCAAGGTGGTGTCGGTAGAGCTGAATCCCAAGGCTGTGCCGGTGACACGCTTCAACATTTTTCTCAATAATTGTGAAGATAGGGTTGAATTGCGCGAGGGCGACCTGTATAATGTTCTTAAAGAGGGCGAAACCTTCGACTGCATCTATGCCAATCCCCCCTTCATCCCCATGACGGAGGATGTGACATACCCCATCTGCGGCACCGGCGGCAGGGACGGCCTGCAGGTGCTGCGCCGTATTGTGGATGGCCTGCCCAAGTACCTCAATCCAGGCGGCGAGGCGATCATTTTCTGCGAATGCCTGGGAGATAACAAGGGCGTGTTCTTTGACGCGGATGTCCAGCGCATTGGCAGCGAGCATGGCTGGCAGACCAGTCAGATCCTCCCTGCAAGGCTGGAGACCAGTCATCAGATCTGCAAGCTGGCGGATCTGACAGCGCTGTTCAATCAGGATCTGGATAAAGCAGCGCTGCGCCGACAGATGGAGGATATCTACCGCGATCTGGGCGCGACTTACCTGTACAGCATCCTCTACCGCATCCATGCGGTCGGGAACGGGGATGGGCAGATCCGCCGCATCCGCCAGCATAACCCGTGGGATATGGAGGATCGGGCGAGCCTTGACCCGTCGGTCACCACGGGCCCCAACATGAATGTACAGAGCATCTGGCGCGGGAAGCGCCACATGGGCGTCCTCAGCAGAGAAAAGGCCGATATCCTCGCGCAGATGCAGGAGGGCAAGTCCATCAGCGAGGCTGCGGAGGCCCTGTGGGGGAAGTATGCCGACAAGCCCCGCTATCAAACGGAGGGCTACCCCGCCTTCCTGAGCCGTGTGCTGGATACCTGCATGAATCTTGAAAGCATTGGCGCTTTGAAGCGTCTGTGAAAATAGACAGGAGAGGTGTAAACATGTCTGACGAGAAGAAGATCATCAACCCCGACGAGAACGAGCCCAAGAACCCTCTCAAGCCGGAAGAAACCGCGCCTGAAAAGAGGGCCGACGAGAAGAAGGCGGAGGAAGAAGCTGTGCTCTACGACGCCAGCGAGCTTTCCGACGACGATCTGGAGGGCCTTTCCACGGAAGAACTGGAGGATAAGGACGGCGCAGGCTTCTTCTTCGTGCCTGTTTTTGTAGCGGCCAACGTGAATCTCGTTGCTAATGTAAATGCAGGCGCCAACCTGAACGTCGCCGCCAATGCCATGGCAGCGGCCAATGCCGTGGCGGCAGCCAATGCCGTGGGCGTGGCTAATGCCAACGCGATGACGAATGCCAATGTCGTTGACTGATGCAGCTGATCAGCGCTGTTATTACGACAGCGTTGCGCTGAACATCACCAGCCGCTGCAATCTCCGCTGCCTGCACTGCTACAATGGCAGCGGAGAGAATACGCGGAGGGACATGGACCGGTCGGCGCTCATTCGGGCTGCCGATGCGGTGCTTTCTCTCAAGCCCTTCAATCTCTGCCTGTGCGGCGGGGAGCCCTTGTGCTGCCCTGATTTGCTGCCGCTGCTGGAGCATCTGCAGGGGCGAGTGCCGCAGATCTCCATGGTGACCAACGGCTTTGCATTGGATGAAGCATGGGCAAGGGCCCTTGCCGCCCACGGCGTCAGCGCGGTGCAGGTGAGCCTGGACGGCGCGTATGCCTGGCAGCATGACAGCCTGCGGGGCGCAGCAGGCTCTTTTGAGCGTGCCGTGAAAGCCATCCGGGCGTTGCGGGCAGCAGGCATTGTGCAGGTGGTATGCTCCATCCTGCCCAACCGGCTGAATGCGGATTCGCTGGAGGAGTATGTTCAGCTCTGCCTTTCGCTGGGGGTGGACATCATCCGCGCCATGCCCTTTTTGCCATCGGGACGGGGACGGAGCATGGGCCGTCCGCTGATGCTGGACGAGGAGGGTTATTTCCGCTTCCGGCGGAGCCTGTGGCGGCTGTCCCGGCAATACGGCAGCCAGATCCGCATTGAGTGGGACGATCCGCTCCAGGTGATCCTCGGCATGCCCGGGCGCATCCACACCGAGGAGAAGGAGCCCATGCTGGAGATTCGCGCCGATGGCCAGCTGGCGCTGACCAGCTACCTGCCCATCCTCATGGGCGACTGCACCGTTGACGGCGCTTTTGACGATCTTCGCGCTGCCTTTGCTGCTGCGCGCCGCGTGCCGCAGGTGCGGGACTATGTCTGCGCCATTCACAATATTTACGATTGGGACGCCCTCGATCCTTTGCCCTACGGAGAAGAGAGCATCCAACTTGATCTGCTGGAGGGAACAACGTGAGATACCGCATTGATCGGGAGGACTTCTTTGCCCGCGAGGAAGAGCAGGGCACCATGGCGATCATGGTTTGCAGGACAAACCAGATCCTGCACTTCAACCGCGCCGGGCGGCATATCTTTGATGTGTGTGACCGCTGGGTGGAGCTGGATGATTTCCTGCAGAATCTTGGCGCGGTGAACACAACGCCTGCGAAGCTGCGCAGATATTTCGAGGAGCTCCTGTACAAGCTCCACGCCTGCGGCCTGGCCAAGCTGGAGGAGCTCCCCAAGCCTGTCGGCACCGGCTGCCGTCTGGCGCAGCTAAGCGACTATATGCACATATCCCGTTTCCTGACTGCCAACGCGCAAAAGGGACAGAGCTGCGCCACCATGGTGGGCGTGCGCTACAACGGGCCTTATGGCGTGTATACCAGGCTTTATGAGAAGCAGACCTATTATCTCCTCAGCGAGCGGGAGGGGGAGCTGCTCGCACTGCTAGAGATCAGCCCGCCCTCCCATATTTCCGGCAATGCGGTTTTGAGCATCTCCACCGCCGTGTTCCGTGAGGAACTTGATTCGCCATCTGCGTGTGAGCAGCTGCACCTGCTGATGGATTACGCCGCGAAGCTGTTTGGCGGACATGCCTCCAAGCTGCGCTATCCCTATATGCATCCCCGCCAGCAGTGGATGCGCGATGCGCTTGCAGGCTGCGGCTTTGCCCAGACTGCATTTTTCCCCTGCGAGCTTCAAAACGGAAGCGACATGATCTGGTATGACCGGATGATTTAAGGATCGACGCGGGAGAAACCAGAGACTGTAAAAATTAAAGTAGAAGCGACCGAGAGTGTGTCGCTTCTACTTTTTGTTTTGGATATTGGGGGTGGGTTGGGAAGCAGTGAAATACAAAGACTCCGTGCACTGTAATTCTTGTTGTATGAAAAAGCTGAGATAATACCCTTGACAAAACAGCTCGTCTGCGGAACGCGTTTTTTTATTGCCGAAATATCGAAGCAAGATCAAATATTTTCTTCTTTTCCGTGCCAGCAGATTTTGCAGCCAGTTACAGCGGCATAGAGCGCGCCGTCAGGATCAATGATGGACAGGGTATCGCCTTCCCAGGAGGCCGTCCACCCGTCCAGGCGATCGGCATCATCAAAGATCAGCAGGGTGCGAAGGGCGCCCTTTGGAGCCGCTTCATGGGCGTTAAAGAGCATTTCATAGGCCGTTCCCTGCCTGCCCTGGGTGGGCCCGGCGGGATTGACGGTGCTGGCGTCGTGGAGGGTGCCGTAGCCCAGGGTGGGGGTGACGCCATCCAGGGAAATGAGCCTTACGCCCACATTTTCCCGGGCTAATCTGCCCTCGTTTTCTTTGATCTGCCAGCGCATCAGGGCCATGCGGTTGTTGCCCACAAAGCGCACGCCAGCCTGCACAGGCTCGCTTGCCTGCCAGGAATCTTCAATCAGGGCAGCATGATCCCCCAGGGCCAACACCTTGCGCTCCACCTTTTCAATGGGCGCGGGATACAATTTTCCCATATCGCTGGTAGCATAGAACCAATCATTCCCCAGCTTATGGCCCGCATCCCGGTTTAAGATGGGTTTGTTGGCGTCAGCGGATTCATGAATGCGCTGATGAAGGGGTTCCCCTTTCAAGGAGGTAAAAAAGGGCAGGCTATGGGCCGTGTCCTGCTTCCCCTCCGGATACAGGGGCAGCCGATAGCAGCAGCGGCCGGGGTCATCCAGGAGCACGGTGGTTTTGTAGGCGGCAAAGATTACGCCTTCATCGGCGTGGCGATGGGCAATGGCCTTGATGGGCTCCACGCTTCCGGCATTCACCAAAAAATGCAGGCCGTTTTCCCGCTTTAAGAAGGTTTCGCCATTATTGAACCGCTGCACATCGGGATAAGTGGGAGCGTCGGCAGGATCGGCAAAATAGGGATAGAGCAGCACGGACCAAACCGTGGGCGTGCCGCGGAAGGTCATGGCCTTGGCATTTTTCAGCATGAGCCGCTCCGGGGTATGAGCACGGCGATACAGCGCGGCAGCCAGGGGAGCCAGTTCCCCCATCTGATCCTTGCTGGTGGCGATAAGCGCTTCCAGGGTGGGGTGGGAATTGCCCATGGCATCGCTGTCGGAAATGTTGATCCAGCGCTCCATTTTTTCCGGGGATGCTTCAATATAATATTCTCCCACGTAGTGGGCGGCATACCAGGGCAGCATCCGGGCGTAATTTTCCAGGGGCGCCAGGCGCTCTTCCATATTCGGACGGAAATGGCGAAGGAGCAGGGTCACTTCGGAAAAGCTGGAGGCGGCAAAGCCCCAATAGCCGGTGGCTTCGCCATAGAAATCGCTGTTCATGGTCTTTGCCACCAGGGCATTGAAGCAATTCACCACATATTCCAGAATTTCATCATCTTCCAGCAGGATGCCGGCGATGGTGTAGCCGTGGAGGAGAGCGATGGTCCAGTTATTGTTATAAAGGGAGCCTTCCCGATCCCGGGCGTCCAGCCATTCCCGGGTGTAGGGCTTGCCCACTTCCCGGATGCGACGGATGATCAGCGCCCGGTCTTCGTCCGTGAAAAGATCGGGGCAGAGTACCAGGGGCTTGAAAAGGCCCATTTGCATGGTGGTGGTTTCCAATTGGCCCTGGGGCGGATTGGTGCGCTGGCGGAAGAAGGGGCCGATCCACATATCATCGGGCATGGCGCAAATTTCCATCACCGCATCATGAAGCCAGGTGCGCATTTGCTGGTCGTCCGGGGTGAATACCAGGCCCAGGGCGACATCGGTCACCCGATACATGCAGCGCCAAAAATCGTTGGTATCGTCCTCGTGCCAGATGCCGGGGCGGGATGCGGCGTTCTTGGCCTTTTCCAGCACGCAGTTTTCAATCAAATAGGCATAATAAGGATCATTTTTCCACGTTTCACGAATTTTTTTCATCCATTCATCATTGATCAGGCGAATCATATCATTTTCCACTCCTTTTTATGCAGTCTCCGCTAAGGATACTGTAAAGCATGAGGAAAATGAAGTCAAGGGGAAATATGGAAAGAAAGAGGGAAAAATGAAAATGCGCGACAATCCTTCCGGCGCTCTGCGCCTCCCTCCCTTTTCCATCTTCCGGAGCCGACCGCAGGGCGGCGAAGGGCCGCCAAGAGGGAAAGACGCGGGAGCATGCGCAAGCGACAGCGCAGGGCATGCGATGCAACAAAAAAGAGGAGCGGCCGAAGCCGCTCCCAATTGCTTGGAATATGAAATTACTTGAAAGTGCGATCGTACACGTCCTGATTGATTTCCAGCGCGGTATCAATGCCGATTACCTTCAGCTCAGCCAGGAAGGCGTCCCAATCCTTATCCAGATCCTTGTTGCCCATGAGGAAGGCAGCCGTGGCTTCTTCCACATAGGAGGTGAGGCTGGCCTGGATGTCCGCGATCACGGCGCTCTCTTCAGGAGTGTACATCAGTGTGGTGAAGGTCTTTTCGGGGCGCCAGGAGGATTCCTGATAATGCTTGGCATGGTTATCATTCAAGCCGTTAAAGCCGGTGGCGGTACCGCCGGTATAGGTTTCAGGGTTAGGAGCAATGATACGGCCGTTGGCGTCGCCATAGCCGCGGATGTAGGGACCGGTCTGCATCCAGGTATAGTTCTGCTGGGTGAGGCTCCAGAAGTCGCCGCCCGTCCAGTAAATAAAGAGAGAAGGTTCAGCGCCGGCCACGGCGGTGTCATAGTTTTTCCAATCATCGGTCTTGGCTTCGTCCACCCAATCCCAATGGATGCCGGGCCAGCCCCAGCGGGTGATGTTGGACAGATCATGGCTTACCATGTAGTCGCCCAGACGGAAAGCAGTTTCGGGATCCTTGCAGTCGGCAGACACGATGAACTTGGGGGAGGCAGCAGAGGGCTGGTAGGTGGCATACTGCACGCCTTCGGGGCCTACCATGGGAGCCAGGTCGGCATAGAGCTGCTTGCGGACCATACCGGGATATGCAGCCAATTCTTCGTCTACAGAGTTGATCTGAGAGGTGCCGGTCACAGAAACACAGGTGAGAGTATCCGTATTGATCATAGACTTCCATTGATCCTGATCCTGAGTCAGGCATTCCACGGCGATGATCTTTTCATCAAAGAGCTTCTTGATGTAACGCAGGCCTTCCCGCCATGCTTCGGTAGTGTAGGCATAGTAGAGCTTATCCTCTTCACCCACGTTGAGGAAGTTGGTCTTGTTATCGTTATAGACGAAGGAATTCATCAGATAGCAGAACCAGGAATTGGAGATGCCGCCATAGCCGGCAATGCCAATTTCGTCAGCAATACCGTTGCCGTTGGGGTCGGAGGTGACGATGGTCTTGAGCACAGTATAGAGTTCATCGGTGGTGGTGGGGGTTTTCAGATTCAATTTATCCAGCCAAGGCTGATAAATATAAAGCTTGTGGGGGAATTCATTGGTGTAGGATTGGTTCAGGGCGGGCACGGCATAGATTTCTCCATCGGGCATTACCATCTGGGAGAAGAAATTATTGTTGGTGCGCACCACGGCCTTATGCAGCTCATAGGCGATGGCGGGGTCGTTGTAGTATTCGGTGAGGGGAGCCAGGGCGCCTTCCTGGGCCCAGGCATACACTTCGGCATTCTTGAAATTGCCGATGATGATGTCAGGGAGGGGTTCACCGCTCATTACCATCAGGTTGATCTTGGTGGTAAAATCGGTATTGGGATAGACCTGGAAGGTCAGATCTACGCCCACGTCTTCTTCCATCATCAGGGTCTGCATGTTGGTTTCAAAGTCTTCAACCTTCACGCTATCGGGAATCGCGATGGTGAGGGATACCTTTTCCTTGGCAATGGGGTAAACGCCGGGCGCGTTGTATTCAACGGCCAGGGCGGAGGCGACGGATGTGAGCATCAGCGCCGCCAGAAGCAGAGCAACCAGTTTTTTCATGGGGGTACCTCCTTGTTTTATTTTTGCTGATTTTACTGTAAAGCAATATGCCCGTCCGGTCAAGAAGAAATACGAAAAGCGACAGGGAAGATAGAAATCATGAAATTCGGAAAAAAGTGAAAAAAAGAAAATATGCGGGCTTTGAGGCTGGCTGAGCGCGGAAAAAAGGACAATTTTGCAGCGCGGAAATCCTTCCGGCGCTCCGCGCCACTTCCCTTTGCGGAAGCTGTCGCGAAGCGACTGATGAGGTGGGAAGGAGCGTGTTGACAATTGGTTGCTTACCACCTCATCCGACGGCTACGCCGC
>SVGW01000016.1 GCA_015056125.1 Clostridiales bacterium
GCCTGCCGCCGCCTGTGGCGGATGCAGGCAGGAGAAGGCCCAATGAGGCACAGAGCCTGTAAGCGGGACTTTACCCCGCTTACAGGCGACAATGCCGAATTGTGAGGTTCGGAAGTATTCCGCTTCCTATATCAATTTACGGCCGCAAAAATAGGCTTTCCATCCCTTTTTCACAGGGCTGGAAAGCCATTTTTGCAGTAAATGTGATGGATCGAATGGAAGACTGCTTTAGCTGACTTCCATTCGCAGTTTGTCGAAAATACTTTTTCGACAAACTGAGCAAGCCATACTCACTGGTATGGCTTGCTGTTAACCTTCTTTGCATCAAGCATGGCGGAGGGAAAGCCTCTTTTATTTCAGAATATTCGCTTCTTCCAGCAGCTTTTGCACCCGGCTGAAATGGGCTTCCACTTCCTCATCCGTCAGCTTCATATGCTTTTGCAAAAGCGCCACAATCTTCATCGGCCGCACCCGGGCGTAGTATTTTACTGCATCCACGTTCTGCCGCCATTCTTTCATGGTGAAGTGGGGCCATCTTGCAAGATGCCGGGGGATCAGAATTTCCAAGGTTTCCTCCCAGGGGGCAAATTTGCTTTCCATATAGGGCCACTGGAAGGAAATTTCCAGAATTTCCGCAAACCGGGAAAGGAATTTTTCCTCCATTTCAGGCACGTTGAGCAGCGCCGCCATCGGCTCATGGCGGAAGCCCTGAATTTTATCCGTCACCTTTTTCAGATAATAATTCATGGGCGCTTTATCCAGGGAAAGGAAGCCGGCCTCCACGTCAAAGAGCAAATATTTCCATTTTCCTCCCGACACCCGATAAACCCTCACGTTGGTGAAATCATCATTTCCCACGATGATTTCAAAGATGGCGTGGGTGAACATACTGTCCACATCCAGCTGGGATAATACATATTCCAGGTTTTCGGGGTTATTCAGATCCTCTTTCTTGCAAAAATCGCACAGGGCCAACCAATCGGTGTTATCTCCGTTCTGAAGGAATTCATCCCGCCCGGTGCGGGCCAGGATATCGATATGATCGATTGCCTCTTCCTCCGTCACATTCTCCCACTGGGCAATGAAATGCTTGTTGATCTTTTCCCTCAGGTTGTAATGCCCCCAGTATTCCCCGTTGATGTAGACCTCAATGGCCAGGGCGTCCTGATAGATGATATCCAAGGGCTCCGCCAGGGAGGAAATCACCACATCCCGAAGCCGGGTGGAGAAAGCGTCCGAATTGGCGCCCCGAAGCAGCAGGGATTTGTAGCTATCATAATCCCGGTTGGGGAAGGGATTAAAATAGAACCGATCCTCGCCATAGGCCTTACGGGCATAGATGGCAATGGATTTTTGCGCATTCTGCCGGGCGGAATGGCCGGCGGCGGTGAAGGTGCCCATCTGATTGATTTCGCAGAGCCCTTCTGCATTGTAAAATTCAATATTGGTGGGATACTCCCATTCCCGTTCGTAATTGGGGTAATCGGCGTTATTACCCTTTACCAGGGCCCCTGTTTTTTTATCAAAGAGGTATTTTTCATCCGTGATCAGAGAAACCACCGCCACGGGCTGCTCCTCCCCGATAAAATAAGAGGCGGACACGATTTCAGAGGACACCTGATTTTCCCCAAAGGCCCGGATGCGCAGCACCCCGGTTTTGGAAAACGCCAATCCTTTTTCGGGAAACAGCTTGGATTTTTCCGTAGGGGTGGAGCCATCCAACGTATACCGGAGGGAAGCGCCCTTGGGACCTTTTGCCTGCACAGTAACGGCGGCATCATAAAAGCCCCCGGCCGTTAAAATTTCCGGCGCATCCGTGCGGGAAAGAAAGGCCGCTTTCCCGTTCTTTTTTCCGGGAGTGGCCTCTTCAAAATAGCCGTATTCTCCCCCGTCCTGGGGCAATCCCCAGGAAATATTGCCATACTGAGCCGGGAAGGAAAAAGCAACCAGATCGGTTTTTCCATCCGCAGCCGTCAAATAGATCTGATCCCCGGATGCAGAAATCTTGAAATTGGCATAGAAGGTGCTCTTGCTGCCCGGGCTCATCTCTTCCCCCGTGCAATAGACCAATAGATAGCCCCCCGCCTTGATGGAAGTATTTGGGGGAAACGCCCATTTGGTGCGGTTCTTTTGGCTGTCGGAAAGATAGCAGCCGCTTAAATCCACCTTTTTGCTGCCGGTATTGTGCAATTCAATCCAGTCGTAGGCCTCCCCGTTGGTATACACCCCATTGGAGGCCATCACTTCGCTGATCACAATCTCTGCCCCGGCAGGCAGCGCCAGCAGCAGAAAAAACAGCACCGATAAAAGAAGCTTTCGCATATTCGCCTCCTTTACATATACAAAGGATTGTTCTTCTTCTTTTTATCCGGATCGATGAATTCCACTTCCATCCGGTCAAAGCCCACGTCCTCCATAAAATGCTCCCTCAGGAAGCGCGCCTGGGAAAACTGCTCCCAATCCCTTTCATGCCGGGGGAGCAGCAAGGGCCGGGGCACGTCCAATTTGTGGCAGGCTTCCTCCAAGGCTTCCTGCCAATCATCCAGCGTGCATTCCACGGTGGTGTCCCTGTCAATTCTCGTTTTGTGCATCAAGCGCACCCAAATGCCAGTGGCCATACCTATTTCCTTTCAGTTTACGCAGATTTTTTCCTTCACGGGGCATACTTTTCCTTCGCAATCAGAAAGCGCCGCCAATTCCTTCTTGGCGAATTTCCTCAGCACGCTGCGATCCTCCTGCGCGTATTGTTCCACCAGCGCTTTTCCTTCTTCGCTTCCGCACCGGGCGGCTGCGGCAGCCAAGCGCAATTCCAGCAGCGCGCACATCACAGGCGTCACCCCATGGCAGATAAATGGAGCGCCAGGGGCCTGGCCATCCTTCATCGCATAGCCCCCCAGATACTCTTTTTTCAGCGCCGCCGCCATAGGGGCCGCCAGCTTCTCATCCGCATTTCTTTCCACCGCCATGGCCAGATGGAACAAAAGATGATAATGGGGCACCTTCCAGGTATCCACCCGGGTGTAGCCATAGATTTTCTTATAATACTTGGTGTCTGCGGGGTAATACACGTCTCCGCCCGCCTGGGCTTTATCAATCAGGGGCAGCAGCTTTTGGGGAGCCACCTTTTCCCCGTGAGAGAGGCAGGCTATGAGCTGCAAAGCAAAATTATATTCTTTGATTTTTCCGTTTTCCGTATCTCCCATAAGGATGGCAAGGCGATCCGCCGCCGCGTCCAAAGCCCCGGGCAATTCATGCCAGGCTGCCAGGCAAAGGGCAAGGGGTGCATCGCTTTCTTTTGTCCATTTTTCCCGGATCAGGGAAAGATCCGCTTCCTTCTTGGTACGATAAAGATACAAAAGCGCCTGGGTATCCCCTTCACCTGCCTTTTCATACAGGGTTTGGGCATCCTCCCACTGTAGGGGCTCAAAGGTCCAGGCGGGCAGGCATTCCTCCTCCAGCAATTGCTTTTGCACTTTTTTGATATCAATCTCCCGAAGGGGCTTTTGCTCCTTCACCGCCTGGGCAGCCGCCAGGCCCACCGCGTATCCCCCGTGGCGCAGATCGGCATTCATGCGGCCAATGCCATTGGCGTCCCGGGTGCCGGAATAGGCCTTAGCAGTGATGAGCATATTGTCCAAATCTTTTACGAGATAAGAGCGGTAGGGAATGCGGGCCCTGAGCTCCTTGGGCCGGCCCAGGCGCATATCAAAAAATGCCGTGCTGGGCTTTCCGTGGGTGTCAAAGGGCGTTTGGGTAACGGACAGGGTATCTTCGAAAATCGTTTCATCCCACACGTCATCCATGGTGAGCACATAATCCCCCAGCACCCTGCGGGATTCCCGCACCGTGAGCAAGGGCGCATAGCGCAGATTGCTGTTATCATGCTGGCCCAGATATACGCTGCGGAGGAAATCCTCGTAGCTGTCGATATCCAGCATATCATGATCGCCGTGGAAGCGGGCATCCAAAAAGCTTTCCCGCTTCCAGTTATCAATGCCCCAGGTGCTGCAGGTCTGCACGCTGCCATCCCGGGGATCGCCATATTCATAGTGGGCTCCCGCCAGATAAGCGGCCACGCCGTCCCCGGTAGCGTCCACTATTACTTTCGCGCCGATGCGGAACAAGCCCGCCCCATCGCAGCAAAGGAGGGCCCTGGCTTTTTTCCCCACCATCTCCACGCCGCATACCGGGGTGAGCATATAGCAGTGCTGTTCCATAGGGGAAAGCAGATGATTTTCCACGATCATGGCGCCGGTATTATCATTGGCGGAATAGGCGGCGCGTACTTCCCGTTCCATGGCGTCCCGGTAAGCATTGCGCCCGCCTTTATAGCCATGCCAATAACCCATCACCATGCCCAGGGTGCGGGTGCCGCCAGGAAGCGCGCAAAGCTCCACCAGCGCAGCGGGCACTTCCTCCTGGCACAAAGCTTCCAGCACCTGAGCCCCGGCGGTACCGCTTCCCGCCACCAATACTTCCGTTTCCTCCCGGCAGGGGATCTTTTCCATGGGCAGCTTCACCGCTTGCAGCTTGAACCCATCCTGGAAGAAAACGGCCTTGTCATCATATAGCGTGCACTGATCCAGAGCAATTTTTCCGGAACGAAGGAAGATACTGTCCGCCTGCTCCGCTTCCTCTGCCGCCTTACAAAGGGCCGCCACTTCCGCTCCGATCTCCTCCTCCAGCAATTCCAGATCCAATACGGAAAAGGGATCGGGCAGCGCGGCTTTCAGCATCGCATAGCCGGGAATTTTCTTTGCCGGGGCGGGCTCGGCATGGAGCAAGCGCACTTCATTATGCATAAAGCCCTGAAGCCCCGCATCCCTAAAAGCATCGCAGTGCTCCTTCAAATAGGCAAACACCTTTTCCGCCAGCCGCATGGCAGCGGGGGCTTCCTGCTGGGGATTGAAGGGAGCCAGGGGAGAAAGGGGCTTTTCATAGCGCAATTCCACCAGCACCCTGTCGGGGAGCATTCCTGCATGGAGAAATACCTGGTTGCCCAGAAGCCCAAAATCCTCCGGCATTTTTTCCGCAGCATAAAACATGGGGCTCACCTGGTCCACAGCAAAAATATAAGAATAAACAGCCCGCTGGGGAGCGTACTCAGAAAACAGGGTTCCCTCGGTATCGATCACCAGATCGGCAGAAAGAAGCTGGGTGCCGTAGGCATTGGCCGTGAGCACCCCGGCTGCCCGGTCCTTTGCCATCAAAAGGCCGCCGGCCCGACAATTTAAAAGCACTTTATTGCCAAGGGCCATCTGATCGGCAAGCAGCGTTTTTGCCACGGCGCCCAATTGCACGGAAATTTCTGCGTTTCCATTTTTCAGCCATTCCTGGCCCGCCGCCGTGATCTCATGGCCCAAAGTCTGCCGCACTTCCAAAAGCGCCACTTCACAGCCCGCTTTCTTCGCCGCCTTGGCCGCCATGCAGCCCCGAAGCCCGCCGCCGATTACCGCTACCTTCATATCCTAAGCCCTCCTGATTTTCTGATTCCTATTTGCATGTTAACAGAATTTCACAGGGCTGTCAACGCATGAAAAAGGGCCGGCCTGTAAAAATACAAGCCGACCCTGCCTGTTTTTCGTTTTTTTATTCCAGCTCAATGGCCAGCACCGTGCTCTGTAATCCATCGGCCTCGGCCCGCACAAGCAGCCGTCCTTTTTCCATGCCTGCCCTCACGGCCAGGGAAATGAGCCCCGCCCGCATCTTCCTATCCGGGCAGGTGACGGGCACATGATCGCACACATCCGAGCCCGTGCCCAGGATTTTTCCCTTTTCATTGACAAAGAAACTTACAAAGGGCGAAGCCGTGGGCACATGCCGCCCCTCTTGATCCACGCAATCGCAGGTAATGATGGCAATATCCCGTCCATCCGCTTTCACGTGATCCCTTTCCAATTTCAAACGCAGCTTCACCGGCGCGCCGGTGGTTTCCTGCACATCCGTGCAACAAAGCTTGCCCGCCCGATATCCCCTGGCTTCCAGCTTTCCGGGGGCATATTTCACCTGCCACTCCGCATGGCTGAAAGCGGCCACTTCCTGCTCGCCGATCTTTTCGCCATTTAAATACAATTCCACCCGCTCACAATTGGTGTAGCAGGAAACGCGGATTTCCTCTCCTTCCATGCCGGGCCAGTTCCAATGGGGAAGCAGATGCACCATGGGTTCTTTTGTCCAATGGGATTTATTCTGATAGAACGCATCCTTTTTATTCAGATACAGGTCAATGGCCCCCGCCTGGGAGCAGAGCCGGGGCCACACCGTTTCGCCCCGGTGCTCAATGCCCGCCCACTGATAGCCCCCGGCAATCCAGGGCCTTTCCATGAAATACTGCCAGGTTTTTTCCCGGGCCAGGAAAGATTTATTGGTATCCCGGTCATAGCCGTAGATATAGCCCCTTTCCGGGCAATCGGCCTGATACCAGCCCCGGGTGGTGCTGGTAGCGGCGCACTCGGAGGAGAGAAGGGGCACCTGGGGATATTTTTCGTGCAGCCGATCAAAATGCGTCAGGTTGTAGTTGACGCCCATTACGTCAATAAGATCAGCCACAGTGGCATTAGCAGGGTCATGGGAAACGGCGGTAGTCACCGGGCGGGTGCCGTCCAACTGGCGCGCTCTAAAGAGCATGGCCTGGGCAATGCGCCGGCCGGCAGGGGTCAGATGGAGGGGCTCTTCATTCCCGGCGGACCAAAGGATCACGCAGGGATGATTCCGGTCCCGCTTAATAAGCATTTCCAATTGCTCCATGCCCTCCGGGGTGCTCTGATACCAGCGGGTTTCCGCCATGGTGAGGAAGCCCAGTTCATCCAGCATATCCATGGTGTAGGCATGGTGGGGGTAATGGGCGCAGCGATAGCCGTTGGCGCCCATTTCTTTGAGCAATTCCAGCCGATAGCGCTGAATGCGCTCGGGCACTGCCTTGCCCGTGAGGCCATAATCCTGATGGCAGCACACCCCTTGAATTTTCACACGCCGGTCGTTTAGGAAAAAGCCTTCCTTGCAATCAAAGCGAATGGTGCGGAAGCCAAAGCGGTTTTCCTGCTTTTCCACCATTTCGCCATCAGAATATACCGTGGTTTCCAGGGTATACAAATGGGGCGCTTCAATATCCCAAAGAGCGGGATCGGTTACTTCGCCCACCTGGCGGAGAGTAGCCGTCTCCCGGGGAGGAATAGCGATCTCCTCTTCCATTTGGCATACGGCATTTCCCTGTTCATCCCGGGCAACGGATACTACCCGGGCAATTTTTTCCGCATATGCATCATTACGCAGCGTGGTATCCACCGGCAGCGCCCACAGATCATTTTCTTTCTTTTCCGGGTGCACAAATACGCCGTACATATCCACCGATACGGGCTCTGATTTGATCAGCCACACCGGGCGATAGATGCCCGCGCCCTCATACCACCAGCCCTCATGCTCGCTGGTGTCAATCCACAGGGCGACTACGTTATCATGGCCAAAGTCCGCCACGTCGGTGATATCCACTTCAAAGGAATTATAGCCGCAGTTGTTGGTGAGCATATAGCAGCCGTTCACATACACCTTGCAGTGCACGGCCACCCCTTCAAAATAAAGGCAGATCCGCTTTCCCTCATCCTCCTTGGGCAATTCAAAATGCTTTCTGTACCAGGCATTCTGATACTTGAAAAAGCCCAGGGTATTATTATTTTCTTGTTTAGGTTCCTGGCCGATGATATAATCGTGGGGCACATCCACAAACAGCCAGGTTTCATGGCTGATCAGCCCTGTTTCATTCCAGTATTCCTGTTCATCCATATAATTCCGGGCCGCCGGGCCGCAGCGCTTGCGCTCGGCTTTGGCTTCGATATACATGGCAGGCTTTAATTTTGATTCCTCCACCTGAATATCCCCCAAATGAAACCGCCATTTCTCATTCAACGAAATCCATTCTTTCATATGTGCTTTCCCTCCCATATGCATCTGGTTTCCATTTTTATTGTATCACACCCGAATTGTTCCCTCCATACACTATTTTTATCATAAAATATATATATTTACTCAGTTTATCATCTCTTGACAGCCTCCTTCCCCCATGCTATGCTTTTTCCATCCGAAAGCAGAGGAGGAGGATATCTCCATGGCAGAATTGCAATCCCGGGCGCTGGCCCTGTTTGATTTTGACGGCACGCTCATCAAGGGCGATAGCATCGTTTCCTTTATTCGCCTGGCCCGCCGCTTAAACGCTTTTTCCCGCTGGGAATACATTGCCATTTGCTTTTCTTCCCTAAAATATGCTCTGGGCCTCTCCTCCGCTCAAAAAGCCAAGGAACGGGCGCTTCGTTTTCTCACTCGGCTCTCTCCGGATCGAAAAATGGCCCTGGAAATGGCCTTTGCCCACGAATGCCTGCTGCCCAGGGTGTATCCGGAGGGGGTAAAGGAAATCCAGCGGCACAAAAAAGAAGGCCGGCTGCTGGTGATGATTTCCGCCTCCACGGAAAATTATATGCAGCATATCGTCCCTGCCCTGGGCTTTGATGCGCTGCTGTGCACGCCTCTATCCGATAACGGCATTTTAGGAGAAAATTGCCGGGGAGAAGAAAAGGTGCGCCGGCTGGAACAATGGCTCAAAGAAAATGAAATCCAGGCCGATTTTTCTGCCTCCTTCGCCTATGGAGATAGCCTGAGCGACCTGCCCATGCTGCAAAAAGCCGGGCACCCCACCCTGGTAAACCCCAGCAAAAAGCTCATCCAGGCCGCCCCACAAATGCCCCGGGCAGCGTGGGGAAAAAAGTGATCTTTCTCTCTTGACATTCCTGGGCGCTCATGGTAGCATACCCTCAGAATGGTTCATTTTGTGAACGAATTACAGGAGGTTTCTCCCCTTGACTGCGCTGAATGAAGAGATGCTCAACAGCTGGCTCGATCTGTCTGTGACCATCGTGAATGAAAAGCTGGTTTCCCACATTCCCTATAATGAAGCGCTGATCTGCAATATATTAAACCGGCACGCCCAAAAATCTCCCTCCAGGCCTCTGACGGCTACCGCCCTTTGTGCCCTCACCCGGATGCAAAAATCCCTGATGAACCGCACCCTCACCTCCATGGAAAAGCGGGGGCTGATCTGCCGGGAGCGCTCTAAAGAAGATAAGCGAAAAATTTTCGTGCGCCTGAATCCGGTGAAGGATAATCCCTACTTCCGCCAACATAAGAAAACCCTGGTCTTGGTGGACCGCATCATCGATAAAATGGGCGTGGAAAAAGCAATAGATGTGATGGATGCTTTACGGCTGGTCACATCCGTCGCCTCCGGAGCCCTCAAGTAATTCCAGGCAGGAGGCTTCTCGTCCCCCTATACCCCTTACCCTCCTCTGTACTCCGGTATGCGACATATATATTTTTTATTTCCTTGGGCTTTCCGCAAAAAAACTTGAGGAAACGGAAAAGTATTTTCACAGGCACATAAAAAACGCGAACCCGTCAAGAGAGAAAGCAAACGTTCTCCTCTGGCGGGTTTTCGCATTTTCCCGAATACAAAGCATCTAGCTGGCGACAAAATGCCAACCTGCCCGCAGCGTTATTCTTTGCTTGGCGTTCCAACGGCACGCTGCCAAAGGGCAGAAGATCACGATTTCTTTCGTAACACATTCCTTTTTCAGTCAATTCGCTCTTTTTTCTTGCCCTTGCTCGCAAAGCGCGCTATAATAGAAGCAATTCCAGAAAATATACGGAGGATACAGATATGGATCCCAATAAAATCAAATTGGTGGCCTTTGACCTGGACGGCACCCTCACCCAGCACAAAACCAAGCTGGGGGACGAAAACAAGGCCGTGCTGGACGCCCTGGCAAAAAAATATAAGCTGCTCATGGTGGGGGCCGGCATGTGCCAACGGATTTTTGATCAAATGAATCATTATCCCATCGATATTATCGGCAACTATGGATTGCAGTATGCCAAATACAACCCGGATACCCAGGATATCGAAATTGCGCGCAACACCGTGCTCCCCTGCGACAGGGAAAGCGTGGACAAACGGGTGACCGCCATGCGGGATCAGTATGGCTTCTATCCCTACAAGGGCGAAAATGTGGAATTCCACGCTTCCGGCTGCGTCACCTTCCCCATCCTTGGCACCAAAGCAGATATCGAGGATAAATTGGCCTATGACCCCGACCGCCAAAAGCGCCGGAAGATCTATGACCACATCAAGGAAGTATTCAGCGATTACATCGTATTCGTGGGGGGCTCTTCCTCCTTTGATATGGCCCCCGCCCCCTACGATAAGGCCTATGCCCTTTCCCTTTACTGCCAGGAAAATGGCATCGCCCATGACGAAGTGGTATTCGTTGGGGATGATTACGGCCAGGGCGGCAACGATGAATCGGTATATAAAGCCGATTTCAATTTCATCACCGTGGACGACTACCGCACATTGCCCCAGGCATTGAAGGAACTTTTATAAAAGGAGAGCGTGCTATGAAAAATTATTGGGTCCAGAGCAACCAGAACATCTATGTGGCCGCCCATCGTGGCTGGAGCGAAAAGTATCCCGAAAACACCATGGAAGCCTTCCGGGCGGCGGCCGAAATCGGCGTGGATCAGATCGAAATTGACGTGCGCATCACCAAGGACGGCGAACTGGTGATCATTCACGACGCCACTGTGGACCGCACCACCGATGGAAGCGGCAAGGTAAACGAAAAAACCCTTTCCGAAATCAAGGCCCTGGACGCCGGCATCAAAAAGGGCGAAGAATTCCGAGGCTATCGCATCCCCACCCTGATCGAATTCATGGAATTTGTGAAGGATCTGCCCGATATGACGGTGGACTTTGAGCTCAAGGAATATCCCGTGGAGGGCAATGAAGAAATCGCTTATTCCGTGTGCGATCGGGTGATGAAAATCATCGATGAATACGGATATACCGACCGCTGCGTGGTAAATACCTTTAACGCCAGGCTGCATGAATACATTCACATCAAATACGGCAAGAAATACCGCCAGCACGTGTATTATCCTCCGGCTTATCTGGGCGATTATGAAATCGATCCCTATTCCTATGCGTATTGCTGCTGCATGTTCCGCTCCATCGAAAAAGACTATGCCTGGATGAAAAACCGCGGGGTGCAGCCCTGGGCGGGCGCTTCCGTAAAGGACGCTGAAACCGTGGATCAGGCCATAAAAGACGGCGCCGAGCTGATTACCTGCAATAACCCCGATGAGATTCTCCGCCTTCTTCGGGAGCGGGGACGCCACGCATAAAAAGGAGGAGCCCATATGAAATTCCGTCAGGTTCATCTGGATTTTCACACCTCCGGCCTCATTCCTGAAATCGGCGGCCAATTCAGCAAGGAGCAGTTCCAAAAGGCGCTGAAAATTGGCCATGTAAATTCCATTACCGTTTTCTCCAAATGCCATCACGGCTGGGCCTATCATCCCTCCACTGCCAATAAAATGCATCCCCATCTTTCCTTTGATCTTCTGGGGGCGCAATTGGAAGCCTGCAAGGAAATCGGTGTGAACGCGCCCGTTTACATCAGCGCGGGCTTTGATGAAAAAGAGGTGCATGAGCACCCCGAGTGGCTGAATGTAAGCCCTGACGGCGTGGAAAACAGCACCTTCACCAAGGCCCACTATCATCTCATGTGCTACAACACCCCCTACCTGGACGTATTGGAAAAGCAGGTGGAGGAAGTGATGCAGCGCTACAATCCCTGCGGCATTTTCTTGGATATTTCCAACGTGCGGGAATGCGTGTGCGCCAGCTGCGTAAAATCCATGAAAGAAAAGGGGCTGAACCCCGAAAACCGGGAGGATATCCGCAAGCACGGCGAAATGGTATACGCCAACTACTGCAAGCGCATGGAAGCGGCTGTGCGGAAATATTCCGCCACCGCTACCATCTTCCACAATGCCGGCCACATTGCCCACGGCCGGCGGGATCTGGCCGGATACGATACCCATCTGGAACTGGAAAGCCTGCCCACCGGCGGCTGGGGATACGACCATTTCCCCATGTCCTCCGCCTATGTGCGCACCCTGGGCAAAGAATTCCTGGGCATGACCGGCAAATTCCACACCTCCTGGGGAGAATTCGGCGGCTTTAAGCACCCCAATGCCCTGATCTATGAAACCGGGCTTTCCCTGGCCTGCGGCGCGGCCATTTCCGTGGGCGATCAGATGCATCCCGGTGGAGAAATGAACGAGAGCACCTATCGCCTGATCGGCGCCGCCTATGAGCAGGTGGAAAAGAAGGAGCCTTGGTGCGAGGGCGCCAAAAACATCGCCGATATCGCCGTGCTCAGCTGCGAAGCAGTGCTGGGCGGCAAATCCCGGGATAACAGGAGCAACACCGGCGCCAACCGCATCCTTTTGGAAGGCAAGCATCTGTTCAATTTCATCGATGAAGAAGCGGATTTTTCCGGCTACAAGCTTTTGATCCTCCCCGATCAGATTTTGCTGTGCGAAAAGTGGCAGGCCCGGATCGAAGAATACCTGAAAAAGGGCGGAAAGGTGTTGCTCACCGGCGTATCCGGGATGGATATGGGGATGAAAAAATTCGTATTGGACGTAGGCGCGGAATTTGACGGCTTCTTCCCCTTCCGCCCCGATTATCTGGTGCCTGATTTTGAATGCACCAACGGCCAGACCGCTTATGTGATGTATGCCCAGGGCATGGGGCTGAAAAACGTGACCGGCGAAGTATTCGCCCATCGCCAGGCCTCTTACTTCAATCGCGCCTGGGATCACTTCTGCTCCCACAAGCACACCCCCAACGATGTATCCGCCCCCCTGCTTCCCGCCGCTGTGCAAAAGGGCAACATCTGCTATATCGGCTGGAATGTATTTGAAGATTATGCGGAATACGGGGAATTGGTGGTCAAGGAACTAGTGCTCCATGCTATCGACAGGCTGCTGGGCGATGAGCGCACCGTGAAAGCCGCACTTCCCGACCGTGGCGTGGTCACTGTCACTCGCCAGGGTGAGCGCAAGATCGTGCATCTTCTCTTTGCCCACACCACCGTGCGGGGCCGCAATATCGAAGTGATTGAGGATGCCGTGCCCCTTTATGACGTGGCCGTTTCCTTGAAAACGGATAAGGCCCCCGGCAAGGTATACCTGGCGCCCCAGGGCAAAGAAATTCCCTTCGCCTATGAAAACGACCGTGTATCCTTCATCGTGCCCAAGGTGGTTTTGCACCAAATGATCGCGGTGGAGTGAGTTTCCGGGGGACTTTGGGGGGCTTCGCCCCTCCGCCCCACCAGGGGCATTGCCCCTGGACCCAGTTGCGGACACACTATTCACTTTTTTTTCAAGCAACGTGCCGCAGATACTTGGGAAAACGATGTCGCCCACGGGCACGGCGGCATTCTGCCGCCAACCGGATGCTTTGCATCCGGGAAAACATGAAAAAAGGCGGGAGAGAAAGTTCACTTTCTCCTCCGCCCTTTTTCGTGTTTTCGTTGTGCCCGTGAAATTGCATTTCCGTTTCTTCAAGTTTCTTGCGCAAACCCCATCGTTTCGCCGAATTGCTCCGTCGCATACCGGAGTCCAGAGGAGGATCTCCTCTGGCGAGGGGGTACAGGGGGCGAGGAGCCCCCTGCTCCAGCGCGGGGATGCGGAGTCCCTGCTCCGTCACGTCATCCGAATCGCCCGGATATCCTCAAAGGCAATGCTTTCACCGGAAACAAGGATATATTTCTCCACAGGATCCACCTTCTCCACTACGCCCCGGAAAAGCAGATATTCGCCGCAGCGATAATGGGAAATAGCAATTTCCATTCCCTTTTTGAGGGCGCTGATTTGCGCATTCAGCGCTTCCTCCATTTCCGGAGAAAGCACTGCCCTTTCCACCAGCAGCATTTCCCGCCGCTTTTTTTCCAGGGCTTCATCCAGTCCCTTTACGGCCGCAAAGGGCATAAATTGCTTGGCCCGCTCAGAAGGGGGCATCTTATCCCTTCTTGGTTTACTCACCGCTTTTATGCCCTCCAATTTGGTGATTGCGCTCCTGGGCAGTGGCCTCTGCCAACAAATCGATTCCCTTAAGCAGCGCATTCTTCCCGTATTTTTTATGAATGCCAATCACCGCCTCCTGGCGCCGGTGATCCTTTTCCGGCTCCGCATTTTCCCTTTCGTCAAACAAGCTCAATTGAATATGGCCTCCTGCCGGCTTCACATGATTGCAATTCACATACATCCGCCGGATCAGCTTATCCCTGTCCACAATCCGCTCATATAAATCGCACAGGGCAGGCAGAATGATCCCATCTGCGCTGGTATCCCGGCCAAAGGAAACAGTGCCCTTGGCGGGCGCGCCCCCATCCTCCTTGCTGTAACCCACCACCAGCGTCACCGATCCCGTTACCACCTTTTTTTCCACCATATCCAGGCACATAGCATCCATCATTTCCCGAACGATGGTGCGCCCCTCCTGCTTGGTGTAATCCCGCATCAGCACTTGGCCGCTGGTGAGGCAGCTGGTTTTGGGTGCAAAAGCATGGATATCCCGGATGGTGGTAGGTTCTCTCCCCCAGGCATGATCGATCAATAATTCTGCATCAATACCAAAAAGGCGATATAAGCTTTCTTCATCCGCATGGGCGATCTGCTCCATGGTATATATGCCCCGGGATGAAAGGCGCCGGGCCGTGCCCTCCCCTACCCGCCAGAAATCAGTGAGGGGACGATGGCTCCACAGCGTTTGCCGATAGGTGATTTCATCCAGTTCGCCGATAAAATCCTTTGCATGCTTGGCGGTAATATCCAAGGCTACTTTAGCCAAGTATAGATTGGTACCGATGCCGCAGGCCGCCCGGACGCCAACCGTTTCATAGATTTCCTCCATCAGCATGCATGCCATTTCCCTGGGCGTTTTTTGATAGCGCTGCAAATAAGGGGTTACATCCAGAAACGCTTCGTCAATGGAATACACATGAATATCATCCGGGGAAATATATTTTAGATACACCCCATAAATCTTCGCCGCATAATCGATATACTTCTGCATCCGGGGCGGAGCCATGATATAATCAATGGTCTTGGGGATCTGAAACACCCGGCAGCGGTTTTTTACCCCCATGGCCTTCAGCGCCGGAGAAACGGCCAGGCAGATGGTTTTTTCGGATCGCTCCGGGTCCGCCACCACCAAGCGGGCGGTCATCGGATCCAGCCCCCGCTCCACACATTCCACGGAAGCATAAAAAGATTTTAAGTCAATACAAAGATACATTTGGGAAGCCTGAGCATCTTTTTCGCCTTTTACCATTGGCTTCTCATTCATGGCGCGGCCTCCCCTCTATGTTTTTTGCGTCAAGTCATCCCAATGCCAAAAGCGAACACGTGTTCGATTATCATTTTATCAGATGATGCCCTTTTTTTCAATACAAAAATTGAAAAATGGTTTTCCGCATAGCGCGGCTGCTCTTCCTTTCCCGTTCTTCCCCCCCGTAGTATTTGCTGTCTTTGCAGGCAAGATTCATGCTTTTTTCCGTTTCCTCATCCCAGTTTTTCTATTGCATGCGCTTCTCTTTTCTGTTACAATCAAAAAAACGATATTTCAAGCGAGGAAATGAAAATGAATCAGCTTTTTTACAAAGAAATCAGGCCCATGGGCTGGATAAAGCGCCAATTGGAAATTCAGGCCAAGGGGCTCAGCGGAAACCTGGATAAAATATGGCCCGATGTGCGGGACAGCGCCTGGATCGGCGGCTCCTGTGAAGGCTGGGAGCGGGTGCCCTATTGGCTGGATGGGTTCATTCCCCTGGCCTATTTATTGCAGGACGAGGATCTGATCCGCCGGGCAGATTATTATGTAAACAGCATTATCGATAAGCAGCAGGAGGACGGCTGGATCTGCCCTTGCACCCCGGAGGAAAGGAGCACCTATGACGCCTGGGCCGTGCTGCTGATTGGTAAGGTGCTTTCTCTCTACTGCGAATTTACGGAGGATCAAACGGCAGAAAACGCCCTGTACCGGGCCATGAAAAACCTGTATGACCTGATGAAAAAGGAAGAAGTGCGCCTGTTTAACTGGGGCAAGTTCCGCTGGTTTGAAGGGTTCATTCCGCTGTTTTTCCTCTATGAAAAAAAGCCCGAGTCCTGGATGAAGGAGCTGGGCCGGATGCTGCGCGCCCAGGGTGCCCATTATCCAGATTTTGAGGAAACCTGGAAGCGCCCCTTAAATAAATGGACCTTCCATACCCACATCGTGAACCTGATGATGATGTTCAAATATGAAGCAGTGGCCTGCGCGCTTTTGGGAGATGAATATCAGAATCAGGCTGAAAGCCTGTGGCAGGTGCTGGAGCAATATAACGGCACCGCCGTTGGCACCTTTACCGGGGATGAATGCCTCTCGGGCATTGGCAACCAGCACGGCACCGAGCTTTGCGCCGTAGCGGAGCTGATGTATTCCTGTGAATGGCTCTACCGGCTCACCGGGGAGGATATTTGGGCCCAGCGCCTGGAAAAGGCCGCCTTCAATGCCTGGCCTGCCACCTTCACCGATGATATGTGGGCCCATCAGTACGACCAGATGGTGAACCAGATCGCATGCGAAAAATTCCCGGGCAAGCCCTATTTCCGCACCAACCATCAGGACGCCCACCTCTTTGGCCTGGAACCCAATTTCGGCTGCTGCACCGCCAACCTGAGCCAGGGCTGGCCTAAGCTGCTGCTCCACGCCATCCAGAAAACGGAAGAGGGCGTCCTCATCGCTCATCTCCTGCCCTGCCGGGTGGATACCACGATCGGCGGCAAGCCCGTTCAGATTACCGTCCACAGCGATTATCCCTTCCGCATGGGGGCAAAGATCACCGTAGCCGCTCCGGAGGGCGCGAGCTTTGCGCTTAAGATCCGCATTCCTGCCTGGGCAAAGAATGCCACCCTCAATGGAAAAATCGTGCAGGGCATGGCGGTGATCCGGAAGGATTGGCAGGGTACCGAAGATCTCACCCTTTCCTTTACGGCCGCGCCCCATTTTGAAAACCGGCCCTATGACCTGAAAACCGTGGAATACGGCCCGCTGGTGTTCGCGCTGCCCATTGAAGCAGAATACAAGATGCAGGAATACGAGAAAAACGGCGTGGAGCGGAAGTTCCCCTACTGCGATTATGAGCTTTCTCCTAAATCCGAATGGCGCTTTGGCTTTGCCGGCCTTTCTCTTTCCGTGGAAGAAAAAGAAATGGGGGATGTGCCCTTCTCTTCCGCACAGCCGCCCCTTGCCGTCAAAGCCAGCCTGGCCCCCGTCCACTGGGACATGGAGGACGGCTATGAAGCCGTGCCCGCCAAGGCGCCTGCTTCCCACACGGCCGCCGGCCCTGCCCGGGAAACGGAGCTTATCCCCTATGGCTGCGCCAAGCTGCGCATGACCGAACTGCCTCTGGTAAAATAAAATTTGCGGGAGGATGCTTTTGAGTCAAAAGCGCCCTCCCGCACCCTCCCGAAAACCAATTGGGAACAAAGGATTTTTTCCCTTATCAGCAAAATGTCCCAGTTTATTATTCACTGGGCGCGAATGTAGATAGAAATAAAACATCAATATATCCCAGCAGGTTTTCTTTGGGAGAGCGCGAGAGGGTCTTTCTTTTTTCAAAAAGAAAGACCCTCTCGCATCATTTTTCTTACACCCGGGGCATGAGCTGGGCGCTCATGCCGCCATCCACGATGAGCTCGGTGCCGGTGACATTCTTGGAAAGATCACTGCCCAAAAACCAGGCGGCGTTGGCAATATCCTGGTAATCGGAAATATCGCCAAGAGGAGCCTTGCTGCCTCCATTGGCGCCCATATTATACCAGCGGTCGGTTTTGATGGTGCCGGGGAGCACCACATTGCAGCGAATGCCATAGGGCCCCAGATCCACGGCCAGGGCACGGGTCATGGCATTGATGCCGCCCTTGGAGGCGGAATAGGCGGTGCGGTTGGGGATGGCACGGTAGGCGGTGTTGGAGCTGATAAATACGATGGCTCCCTTCTTCTTCTCCCGCATGCGCAGGGCCGCCTGGCGCACGATGGTAAAATTCCATACCAGATTGGTGTCAAACACTTCCTGAATTTCTTCCACCGGCACGGTAAAGAAATCCAGCCCCTTGGCGGGGTCATTGCCAAAGCCCAGGTTGGCAGCATTGAGCACCAGGGTTTCCACGAATACATCCTGGCTGTCCAGATCGGCAAAGATATCCTTCACCTGCTGCTCATTCCGGATGCCCAGGGCATAGCCCTTGGCAAATACGCCGTATTTCTTGCCCACTTCTTCGGCAGCCGCCTGGGCCTTTTCGGCGGTACGGCTGGTGATCACCACGCCGTAGCCGTTTTGAGCAAAGGTTTCCGCGATGGTCAGGCCGGTGCCGGTGGCCGCACCGGTCACAAATACTGCTTTCATCATGCTTATTCTCCTTATCAGAAATAGAACTTGGATTCGGGGGGACGGATATCCGTGAGGGCGCCGGTATAATGGCGCAGGGTGTGGGGCTGATAGGGATGCTTCAGGCATTCTTCCTCATTGATCTCAATGCCCAGGCCGGGTCCGTCGGGAATGGTAATGAAGCCGTTTTCATAATGCAGCTTTTCATTGGTCACATCTGCACGCCAGGGCACATCGCTGTACATGATCTCCAGAATGGAGAAATTGCTGCAGCAGGCCGCCAGCTGCAAGGTGGCCGCATTGGCCACGGGGCCGGAAGGATTGTGGGGCGCGAAGGGGATGTAATAAGTGTCCGCCATGGCCGCGATCTTTTTCAGCTCCATAATACCGCCGGCGTGGCTCACATCGGGCTGGATATAATCCGCCGCCCGCATTTCAAACAGATCCTTGAACTGCTTGAGATTATACAGCCTTTCGCCCGCAGAAATGGCCACGGGGGATTTATCCCGTACGGCCTTCAGGGCTTCCAGGTTATCCGGCGGTACAGGCTCTTCAAAGAGCATGGGCTTGAACTGCTCCAGCTCCTTGGCGATCTTGATGCCGGTGGGCACATTGAAGCGGCCATGGCCTTCAATGAGCAGATCCACCTTATCCCCCACCGCTTCCCGCACGGCAGCCACGCAGCGAAGGGCGGTATCCATATCCTGATTGGAAATTTCCAGATAGGACTTGCCAAAGGGGTCCCACTTCATAGCGGTCACGCCCCGCTGCACGGCGATACGGGCCTTTTCCCCAAACTGCTCCGGGGTTTTGGCCCCGGCAAACCAGGCATTCACATAAATGCGCACCTGATCATTCACTTTGCCGCCCAGCAGCTGATACACAGGCACCCCCAGATGCTTGCCCAGAATATCCCAAAGGGCGATTTCCACGGCGGACAGGGCGCTCTGCAGCACCGGGCCGCAGCGCCAATAGGAATCCCGATAGGTATCCTGATAGAGCTTTTCGATCTGCAGGGGATTTTTGCCCACCAGCGCTTCCTTGATATGCTCCACCGCGCCCACCAGCGATTTTTCCTTGTATTCCAGGGTGGCTTCCCCAACGCCGGTAATGCCCTCATCGGTATACACCTTCACAAAGGCCCAATTGGTGCGGAAGCAGTCCACTAAGAAGGTTTTGATATCAGTAATTTTCATTTTATTCTCTCCTTACAGTTCCATTTCTTGATAGATTACAGGAATCACTTTCGGTTCAAAGGGGAAATCAGAAGCGTCCAGATCATCCATCATGCCAATATGCATAGGATAAGCTGCCTTGGCTCCGCAGGCTTTGGCAAAGCGGGCAGCGTCCGCCTTATTCATGTTATTGCCCACGCCATTGATAGGCAGGAACACCGCATCAATATCCTGAGGCAGGGCATCCAACACCTTCCGTCCATAGAGAGTATCGCCGGTCACATAGATGCGCTTGCCTTCGCTTTCAATGATCACGCCGATGGCCACAGGATCGGAATGAATGGCAGGCACGGCGATAAAGCGCACGGGGCCCTCAGTCCATTCCACACCGGCATCAAACATCACATAATTGTGGGGCCCGCCCACCTGCTCCCGGGCGTGCTTCCAGCAGCTCATGGGCCCAAGCACGGTAAAGGGCTTTTCTTTTTTCAGGAATTTTTCCGCCGTTTCGGGATCGTAGTGATCCAGATGATCGTGCGTGAAGATCATCACATCAGGCTGAATATCAAATAATTCTTCCTTCACCGGCACCCGGCGGGATTTGGCGGGGTCGATCTTTCCCACGCAGTCGGAAAGATAGGGGTCAATGATGATTTTTAGGCCTTCCGTTTCCACATACAGTCCGGCCTGGCCGATCCAGGTGATTTTCATAGCTATTCCTCCCGTATGATTTCATTATTTTTTTGCCGGAATATACTTTTGTTCCTGATTACAGCAAATCGTCAAACAAAACGATATTGGCAGCCTGGGCCTTCATTGTTCCTTCTTGAATCTGATGGATGAAGCGCACAATCCGATCATTGATGGGCGTGGGTACCCCCAATTCCTTCCCTGCCCGGCATACCGCGCCGTTGATGGCATCCACTTCGCAAGGCTTGCCCTTTTTCAAATCCTGAAGCATGGAAGGCTCAATGGCCCGATGCTTTTTCATGGCGATGGGGATCAACCGGCAGCCAATGGCCCGCTTCAGGGCGCCTTTGTAATAAAAAAGTTTGGTGATATCCTTGCCCTGCACCGGCGCAAAAGTCACTTTCATGGCATGACCCACATCAATGCATTCTTTCATGCAGCGAATGGCCACCCTCTGCCCTGCCTTGCTGCCGGATACACTCCCGAAGGTGCCGCCCATCACCGTGCCAAGGCCGGAAAAGGTGGCGTTGATCAGCAGCTTGGACCAGCGGGCCCCCAACAAATTTTCTTCCTCATGCACGGGGCACATTTTTTCCAGCAGCGCCTTCACCGTATCGTACTGCGCCTTGGAAATTCCCGGCATTTTGCCCATATGGAAGGAGAGGCTGTCCACCTGGCTGGTGAGAGCGCATTCCCCGGGAGCAATAAGAGCCGCGCCCCATTCCACCGTGCAGCCCATGGTACGGTTTTCCCCGATGATTTTGGCAATGCCCGGTTCCGGAAGGCCGTTTTGCAGGGTAACGATCACGCCGTCCTCCAGCAGGTAATCCTTGAGCATCGTTACCACCTGGTCATTTTCCAGCTGCTTGGTAAGCAAAAGGATCACGTCATATTTGCCTTCCATCTGATCCGGGGTGATGGCATGCACAGGCACCGTCATGTCCACGGTGCCGGTAATATGGGCACCCTTTTCATTCAGCGCCGCCACATGGGCCTTGTTTCTATTGATCAGATCAATCTTTTCGCCGTTCTTGGTAATAAACGCTCCCAGCACCGTGCCAAGGGAACCCGCACCGTAAATGGCATATCGCTTCATGCTTCCATCCACCTTTCACAATATCAGTTTTCGGCCTGAGCCTGTTGGGCCAGCCATGCCTTTTCCTCCCGGTTGATGCCGGGCAGAGCAAACACAAGATAACAAGTCATATGGGCTATGAATACCAGCACCCAGCTGATGGGATAAGAAATATACAACGTCTGCATAGTGGGGTTAGCCGCAAAAATCGTATAGATCCAAACGATTCTAAACCCGCACACGCCGGTGATGCTGCACAGCATGGGCGCAATGGCATAGCGCAGGCCGCGCAGCTGGGCGGAAGCAATCTCCATCAGGCCGCAGAGGAAATAGGTGGGCAGCATAATGCCCATGCGCACCATGCCCCAATCAATCACCTGGGGATCCCCATTATACAAGCCCAGCAGAAAACGGCCGAAAATCAGCGCCAAAAGGCCGGTGCCCAGCCCCAGCACCGTCACAATGCCCATGGCCACCCAGGGGCCGCTATGCACCCGGTCATATCGCCTGGCGCCCCGATTGGTGCTGGCAAAAGTGAGGATGGCAGTAGCGAAGGCGCTCATGGCCAAATGCACAAAGCTTTCCAGATTGGCCGCCGCAGAATTGCCCGCCATCACAATGGAGCCCTGAGCGTTTACAGCGCTTTGGATGATGGTATTGGAAATGGCAAACATGCTGCTTTGAATGCCGGAGGGGAGCCCCACGCGAACGATGGGCTTTACGAATTCTTTTTCCAGCCGCAGCTTGCGGATATCAAGATGCATGCAGCCTTCCGAGCGCACCAGATGCACAATAACAAACGCAGCGCTGAGAAACTGGCTCACCACCGTGGCAATGGCCACGCCGGCCACGCTCATATGAAATACAATCACCAGAATCAAATTTAAAATCACGTTCACGGCCCCGGAAATACCCAAATAAATCAGCGGCCGCTTGGAATCGCCCAGCGCCCTTAACACGCTGGCCCCAAAGTTATACACCATGCTGGCCGGCGTGCCCAGGAAAATAATCGTCACATACAGATTGGCCAGATCAATCACGTCATCCGGGCTGCCCATCCACTGCAGCATGGCCCGGGAGGATAAAAGGCCCACCGCCATCACAGCTGCGCCTGCGATCAGCGCCAGGGAAATGGAGGTATGGATCGCCCGGGATACTTTCTCATGATCCTTCGCCCCATAAAATTGTGCGATCACCACATTGGAGCCCACGGAAATGCCGATAAATAGCATGGTAAACAGCGTGACCAGCGAGCCGGAAGAGCCCACCGCCGCCTGGGCCTGGGTGCCGGCAAAGCGCCCCACCACGGCGATATCTGCCGCATTATAAAAAATCTGCAAAAAGCTGGTGGCGATCAAAGGCAGGGCAA
Source organism: Clostridiales bacterium (assembly GCA_015056125.1). Classification (GTDB taxonomy): domain Bacteria; phylum Bacillota; class Clostridia; order Christensenellales; family Aristaeellaceae; genus RUG563. The sequence continues at coordinate 22,636 of SVGW01000016.1, forward strand.
ACCGGATCATATTCGGCAGAATCTTCCCCTGAGTCAAATCCAGCTTTTCGCTCGTTTTTTTCGCCATGATTCTTTCCTCCGTGCATGATGTGATATAGTGAGGGCAGATACAGAAAACCCTCCTTTAACCAAAGAGAATAGCCAGCGGCGCATCCAAAAGCGGAAGATTCCTGAGGCGTACACCGCCATTCCCCAGATCTTCTACCATATCTTCCGGCAGATGATAAAGCGTACCGTCACGCAAATCACACAGATGAATCGCATCGTTCTTCTGACCATACACACACAGACTGCAAGTGCCTTCATAGGTGGAGGTAAGAATATCAACGCCATTCCAGTAGGCGATCATGCTTCGTCCGTCGTGCAGATGGAAAGGATATACCTGCAGAGAAGAACCATCGAAATCATAACCATTTACCCGGTTAGACGGCAGGCTTTCAACGGCATAAGGAATATTTTTTGCATGGCTGTCGCCCTGCAGAAGCGCCGCCAAGGTAGATAGTGCAAAGTACGACGGTTTTTTCGTATATGTACCGGTAGCCCGTCCGTCTTCGTCGAATTCTGCACTGATGACGCCAAAGTATCCAAAGTCCAGATAACTGGCTTTGTTATCCACGCGCCCATGCAGGGCTTCGATCATGTCCATCGTGGAAAAATATGAAGTAAAAGCAATATCCGCATACAGATCACAGAGCATCGTGCGCAGCAGCATCTTGGTCTGCTTATCCTGCGTCCAGGAAAAACGCTTCATTGCGCCATGGCCATCACTGCGGGATTGGGCACCCGATTCACCCTGGATGAGCCGAATATTCGGATTCCAGGCATGTACAATACTCAGCAGCGAACGAATCAGCTGCGCGCGTTTGTTGTCGTTGGAAGCGTAGATGTGGAAAGATACATAATCAATCACTTCAAAAAGACCGGTAGACATAGCGTTGTTGACATATTCCAGATTGGCGATCTTTCCCAGTGCAAAAGCAGCCACCTCTGCATTGTTGTCAGCATGCTTGATAGCAATAGCCGTCTGACGGGCAAATTCACCGTATTCCAGTGCATTGCGGCGCATATCTCTGTCCTCGCTCTTTTCGCCGTCATAATGTTTCCAGGAATAGGCCACATCCGGTTCATTCCAGATTTCATACAATTTAATGCGTCCGGCAAAGTGCTGTACGGTCGCTTCGACATAACGCAGCCAAGCCTGCATTTCACGTTCAGTACCAATAGGCGGACAACCAACTGCACCAAAGGTGACATGCGCAATATCGGTATACAGCGGATTGCCATAGCTCAGGCAAAGCCAGGGCTCCATATCAAGGGACAGAAGCTTGTCCACAATGGCATCGAGCCAGGAAAAGTCATACACACCCTCTTGCTGCTCTGTTTTCATCCAACCGGACTGCAAGCGGATCTTTTTGACGCCAATCGCGGAAACCTTGTCATACGCCTTTTCGGGATTGAATACGTCACGGTCAAGCTTTTCAAAGCCAATGCCGAGGCGAGAAAGAGCTACGTCTTTCGCCGCCACAAAATTTACCTGCCCAACGGGAATCAGTCGTTCCATACAATCATCCTCTATCATTGTGTTTTACTCTTTACAGAGTGTTCTTGATCGCCTATAATAATTTTATTATATCATGATAAATTACGTGATATAGGCCATATATTCATGTATTTTATCACGATCTTATGATTTTGGAGATTGCGTATGCTAAAAGCAAAGAACGGTGTGTACTGTGGTGTGTTTGACAGCAAGATCATGCGCAAGGCACAAGCCGAAAGTGCAGACAGAAACGTGCAATGCTATGAACTGGAGCTGTTTCATACACAAGCGGGTATAAGTTATATAAACGGCGAAGGATATGCCACACGTCGGGGCATGCTGCTTTGTGCCAAGCCCGGACAACTTCGTCGCAGTGATTTTCCTGTGCGTTGTTCTTTTATTCGCATTCCACCCAACTTGGATACAGACGTAGAAAAACTGCTGCAGTTGCTGCCAGATTGCACCTATCTGTCTGATGACAATGAAACAGAAGCTTTGATGGCATTATTCACGCGTCTGAGTGCTTGCCATATTGGCGCAGCTGAAAACATCGTGAATGATTTGCGCAGCAATTATTTGCTGATGGAGATTTTATACAGGGTTAGCAGGCTGTGTCTGGGTGACAGTGAACATATGGTGGGCGCACCGGTTAGCCGCATTACACGGGAAGCGTATGAATACATCAATGAAAACTATCGCGGAGATTGCTCCCTTGCTATGATCGCGGATGCGGTGCAGATATCTCCGAATCATTTGCACACGGTATTTGCGCGTGAAACAGGCATGACACCATTTGAGTATATACTCAAAAAGCGCATAGCCCACGCACAACGCTTAATTATGGCAGGCGATCAGAGTATGCTGGAGATTGCTTTGGAAACCGGCTTTTGTTCGCAATCGCATTTCAATAAAGCATTCCGCGCCGCAACCGGAACCACCCCCGTTCAATATCGTAAGCAATTGCTGCAGCAAGGTGTGGACAAATATGATGGCCAAATGTAAAAATATAGCATAGAAAAAGGAAGTGCCAAGGCCGCGCACAAATTCCTTTTTTATTATATCACCGATTGCCGGAAGAACAATAGCTTTTCCACGAAAAAAGAGCCCGAAGGCTCTTGAAAAGCAGCGGTCATATCCTGGCGTTCATCATTTCCCGCTCCTCTTTTTTCAGCCGAGGCAGCGCCACCAAGCCATAAAAGACCAGATATGCTGCAATCGTCAGCGACCAGGAAATAGGATAGGAAAGATACAGGATGCCCATATCAGGATTGGGATTATAAATGGCAAAAATCCAGATCAATCGGAACGCGCAGGCGCCCGTCAGGGCAATGAGCATCTGAGGAAAAGAAAAACCGATGCCCCGCAAATGCGCGCCGCTCACATCCATCAGCCCGCACAGAAAATAAATGGGCAAAATATATTGCAAACGAAACTTTCCCCAGTAAATCACCTGGGCATCGGTGTTATATAAACGCAGCAAAGGCTCCTGCAGCGCATAAAACAGCATGCTCACCCCAAAGCCCGCCACCAGAATCGCGCCCATGGAAACCCACAAAGCCCGGCGTACCCGACCATAGAGCCGGGCGCCCCGATTGGTGCTTACAAAAGTGAGATTGGCAGAGGTAATGGCGCTCATCACCACATAAGCAAACCCTTCCAGGCTGCCTGCCGCCGCATTTCCTGCCATAACGGCCGAGCCCTGGGCATTAATGGCGCTCTGGATAATTACATTGGATACGCTAAATAGACAGCTTTGCACCCCGGAGGGCACACCCACCTGCACAATTTCCCGAACCAGTTTCATTTCCATCCCGATCTTTTTCCATTCCAGATGGGTGCAGTCATGGGCATTCCGTAAATGCACAATTACAAAAGCCGCGCTGATCACCTGGCTGGCCACCGTGGCAAGGGCCACGCCCACTACACCCATGTGGAATACGATCACCGTCAGAAGATTGAGCAGCACATTGGCAATCCCGGCAACAGAAAGATAAAGGAGGGGGCTTTTGGTATCGCCCATGGCGCGAAGGATGCTGGCGCCAAAGTTATAAATCATGGTAGCAGGCATGCCGATAAAATAAATGGTGAGATAGCGGGCGGCTAAATCAATCACGTCCTCCGGGCTATTCATGAGCTTAAGCATAGGCCGGGAAGCAAATAAACCGATTCCCATCACAACCACCCCGGAAATCAGGGCCATGGCAATGGAGGTATGCACCAGACGGGAAATTTTATCTTCATCCCCTGCTCCCTTGGCATGGGCGATCACCACATTGCTGCCAAGAGACAGGCCCACAAACAGATACGTCATCAGCGTGACCAGGGACCCGGTAGAGCCTACCGCCGCCAGGGCCTGGGCCCCTGCAAAGCGGCCCACCACCGCCACATCCGCCGCATTATAAAAAAGCTGCAAAAGGCTGGTGGCCATCAGGGGAACGGAAAAACGGATCAGATTGGATAAAATGCCGCCTTTGGTCATATCCAGGCCGGATTGAAATTTCTTCACGATCGTACATGCCTCTTTTTATGCGTTTTGTTCCTGAAGATACGCCTGCTCTTCCTTTTTCAGCCTTGGCCTGGCCAGCAAGAAATAGCAAGCCAGATGCACGCTGAGGGTGAGACTCCAGGAAATGGGGTAGGAGATATATAAAGTGGGCATGGAGGGATTGGCGGCATATACCGTGAGAATCCATACGATTCTAAACAGGCATGCGCCGGATAACGTGACCACCATGGGCATCACCGAATACCCTGACGCCCGCAGATAGGAGGAGACCAATTCCATCAGGCCGCACAAAAAGTAGGTGGATGCCATGATGCGCATGCGCACCATGCCCCATTGAATCACGCCCGGATCGGAATTATAAATCTGCAGCAGCGTTTCCCCAAAGAAAACCGTCACCTGCCCCAGGCTGAACGCCACTGCCATGCTCAGGGCCGCCGCCACCCACAGGGACTTATACACCCGGGGATAAAGCTTCGCGCCCCGATTGGTGCTCACAAAGGTGAGCAGAGCCGAATTGAAAGAACCCATGATGGTACCAATAAAGCCTTCCAGGTTCTGAGACGCCGCATTGCCCGCCATCACCAGAGAGCCCTGGGCATTGACGGTGGACTGGATCACCACATTGGCCGCGCCAAAGAGGCTTCCCTGAATACCGGCCGGCAGGCCGATCCGCACGATTTCCTTCACGTATTCCTTTTCCAGCCGCAGTTTTCTCCATTCCAGATGAATCCAGCCCCTGGAACGCATCAGATGCGCCAGCACAAATCCTGCGCTGAGCACCTGGCTAATCACCGTGGCAATGGCCACACCGGCCACGCCCATATGGAACACAATCACCAATACCAGATTCAATATTACATTCACCATCCCGGCAATGGAAAGATAGATCAGCGGGCTTCTGCTATCCCCCATAGCGCGCAGGATGCTGGCGCCAAAGTTGTAGAGCATATTGGCGGGCATGCCCATAAAATAAATGGTCATATACAGGCTGGCCAGACCGATCACGTCCTCCGGGCTGCCCATTAATTGCAGCATGGGCCGGGACACAAAAAGCCCGATCACCATCACCGCCACGCCCGATACCAGCGCCAAAGCAATGGAGGTGTGCACCGCCCGGGATACCCTTTGATAATCCTGCGCGCCATTGGCATGGGCAATCAACACATTGCTGCCAAGAGACAGGCCGATAAACAGTTGCGTGAGCATATTGATCAGGGCGCCCGTGGACCCCACTGCCGCCAGGGACTGGGCCCCCGCAAACTGGCCCACCACCGCCACGTCCGCTGCATTATATAAAAGCTGCAGCACGCCGGTAGCCATCAGCGGCAGGGAAAACCGGATCAGGTTGGATAAGATGCTGCCCTTGGTCATATCCAGATCCGCATGCATTCTTCTGGCCATGTGCTTTTCCTCCGTATATTCATTATCTTTTATTATATCAGTTCAAATGCGGAAGAACAATACCCAGGAATAAAAAAGAACGATAAGGAACAATGGGGGCTCCGCCCTTCCGCCCCGCAAGAGGCATTGCCTCTTGACCCTTCCTCCGGATATTGCTTGGCTATTCTTGCAAGCAACGTGCCGGTGAAGCGCCAGGTAACGAATATCGCCCACGGGCAGGTTGGCGAATACGCCGCCAGCCGGATGCTTTGCATCCGAAAAAACAAGAAAAAATGCCGGTTGGAGAAAGCAAGCTTTCTCCAACCGGCATTTTTTCGTTTTCATTGTGCCCGTGAAATTGCGTTTCCGCTTCCTCAAGCTTCTTGCGGAAACTCCAAGGTCTCATAAAATTTGCGTGCCGCATACCGGAGTCCAGAGGACGATGTCCTCTGGCAAGGGGGTACGGGGGCCGCGCAGGCCCCTGCCCAAATCAATCCTGTTTTCAAAATCGCATCCGCTGCTTTATTCAAACAGCATGCACTCCACAAACGCATCCGAAAATTCCGGGCAGGCGGCCAGATTCATGCACAAAGCATTTTCCGCAATGCGGCGGGCCTCTTCTTTCTTTTCCTTTTGCAACAGAATCTGCCTGGCCCCCCCTAAGGATGCATTACCCAGCACTTGGGCCTTTTTCGCCAGTTCACCGGGAATCAGTCCAATGCGCACCGCACTTTCCATATTCAAATGGCTGCCAAAGCCCCCTGCAATATATAAAACGCTCACGTCCTCCAAGGATATCCCTTCTTTTGAAAGCAGCGTTTGAATCCCCGCAGCGATAGCGCCCTTGGCCAATTGCACCTGTCTTATATCTTGCTGGGTAAGGATGACGCTTTCTGCCAGCACCGCCTCTTCATCCAACGCCCCCGTTTCATCCAGGGCCCCGGTATCCAGCAGCGCCGCCACAAAATCAATCAGCCCGGAGCCGCACAGGCCGCAGGGCGGGGCATCATTCAGGGTGGAAAAAGCAAGCTTTCCGTTTTCCACCCACACCTTGTCCACCGCCCCCGGCACACTGCCCACACCGCTGGAAATGCCCGCGCCCTCAAAAGCAGGGCCGGCAGCAGTGGCGCAGCAGGAAAGATGGTTCTGATGCCAAAGAGCGATCTCCCCATTGGTGCCAAGATCAATCAGCAAAGCAGTTTCCTCTTTTTTGCACATGCCGCTGCTGAGCACCGCGCAGGTGATATCCGCGCCCACAAAGGCCCCGGCGCAGCGAGGAAATATATCTTTTCCCTCTCGCATGCCAAAGAGGCAATCCGCCTCAAAGGGAGCAGCCGACAGGGCGGCGGGATTGCGCCCGGTGAACAGATACAGCATGGCGGTATTTCCTGCAACCACCCGGACGGAGGCTTTTTCACCTGGCAACTGAGCCTTTGCTAAGGCCTCCTTTTCCATTTGATCCACCCGCCCGCGCACCCATTGCTCCAGCAAAAAAAGCTCTCCCGCCATGGCATGCTCGATCCGGCCGATCACATCTGCCGCAATCACCCTTTGGGGATTTTCACAGCTGACGGTAGCCAGGTTTTTTCCATCCTGCAGGCGAATCAATTCCAGCACCATGGTGGTGGTGCCAAGATCCACCGCCGCGCCGTATCCCTCCGCAAGAGGGGAAAGCGGCCCATCAAAAGGCGTGGTACGGCTTTCGATAGCGATCAATTGGTTTTTTTTCGGCAGCCAGATTTCGCCCCTTCCCTTAAGGCGGGTGCGGCAAGAGCGGATGCGTCCCTTTTCATCCGGGGCAGGATCAAATTCCCCCCGGCCCATCACCGTGCACTGGCTGCAAACGCCTTTTCCGCCGCAGGGCCGATCCGGGCTATCCGGCAAATGGCGGATCATATCATGCACAAGGGGGCTGCCATCCACCGTAAGAAGGATTTCTCCATCCTGCGTGTGCACTGTGAGCTCAGCCATTTTGATCCCCTTTCAGCAGAAAGATGCCAAAGTAAGTAATGGTATTTTCTCCGTTTACATATTTCATGCCGGCGTTCTTGGCGGTATTATACACATCCACGCCGTAGGCCTCCAAAGAAGCCAGGGCCTTATCCGGATAGCGGCAGGGCAGGTTTTCCTCCCTGGTGCATGTTTTGCACAGGCCGCAGCCCCCCACCGACAGATGCAAAAAGCCGGGGTTCAACATTTCCCTGGCTTTTTCATCCAGGGAAAAGGCCAGCGCGCTTTGGGCGCGGCGGGCATCCATCATTCCTTCAAAATCAAAGGAATCCTCAATGGTATAAATTTTCTGGTAAAATACGCCCCCGGCATATGCCTTGGCCCGAGCAATCAGGGCATGAATATCCCCCACATCCGGCGGGCACATGTGGCATTTTCCGTAGCGGCCACAGGAATTCTGGGCGCACATATCCCGGAAGGATACGTCATAGGCCACTTGATCCGCTACAATAATTTCCGCCCGGCTGGCCCCATTTTCCAGGAGCATTTTTCTGAGTGTTTCTGCGTTTTTCATCGTCATTTACAGGCGGCAGCCGCCGCATAGAAGGCGCGGATATTTTCCCATTTGGCGTGGGGCGGAATATCGCAGCCCGAGGAAAGAAGAAAATTGGGAGAATCGCCGCATGCTTTCAGCAGCGATTGCACCGCCGCCGTCATTTCATCCGGTGTTCCATTGGTAAAGCAGCGCACGGGATCCACATTACCCATACACAAAACATCCTTGGGCGCCTGGGCCAGCACCTTTTCCATTTCCACCGCATTGCCAAAATGATACCCCGCCGCGTCCATGGCGAAAAGTTCGGGAAGCAAGCTCAGCACCGTGTTTCCGCAATTATGATAGATCACGGCAAATTCATCATCCTGCAATGCATCGATGATTCTTTTCACATAAGGCGCTGAAAATTCCCGGTTCATTTCAGGAGAAAGCAGCCCGGCCAGGGGCTCCGCCATGATAACTCCGTCCGCCCCAGCTTCTTTAAATGCGCGGCCGTAGGCAAGCAGAAATTCCGTGGCCTTTTCAAGCACCATTTTTACCATATCCGGCTCATCAAAGCAAAGATACATAATCTGGGTTACATCCATGAGCCTTCCTGCCAGGGAATAAGGGCCGATGCAGCCCGCCAGCACAGGGCGATCATGAATCAATCCCTTGGCCTTTTTGATTGCCTCCACATAAATGCCCGTGCGCCCAGCCCCCACCTGAGGAATTTCCAGCGCCTCTGCCCCTTCCATATCTTCAATCAGGGCAGAAGAGATCGTGGGCACCTCATTTTCGGAAAAATTCACCTGTGACCCAAAGGCCTCTGCCTCTACCGACAAATCCATCAGGCTCACTGCAGCTGCAGACGCCGTTTCCCGGGCCGCAATCTCCATGGCTTTTGCCTGCAGATCGCTGCTTTTCACCATCTGGCCCACACTGGCATCCATCAATTGTACGGCGGGAAAGGAAAGAATAGGCAGGGCGCAATGCTCCCTTGCCCCTGCCTTTTCCCGCAAATAAGCGGCTACATTCATCTTTATCCTACTTTCTTGCACAGTTCTACTGCCGTATCAGCAGCGCTGGCCGCATCGGAGGTGTATGCATCGGCGCCGATCTGATCGGCAAAGGCCTGGGTGACGGGTGCGCCGCCCACCATAATCTTCACTTGATCCCGGATGCCTTCCTGCTCCGCCAATTTCACCACATCGCCGATTGCGCCCATGGTCGTGGTGAGCAGGGCAGAGCAGCAGATCAGCTGGCAATTCTGGTTTTTGGCCGTTTCCACAAAGGTTTCGGGGGATACATCGGTGCCAAGGTCAATCACTTCAATACCCTTGCTCTCCAGCATCATCCTCACCAGATTCTTGCCGATATCGTGCAGATCCCCCTTCACCGTGCCAAGGCAGGCCTTGCCCACGGATTTGGTGCCTTCCTTTACCAGGATGGGCTTAAGCAGCGCCGTGCCCATATTCATAGCCCGGGCAGCCACCAGCACCTCCGGCACAAACACTTCATTTTTCTTGAATTTCTCGCCGATTACGGCCATGCCGTCCATCAGCCCTTCGGCAAGGATCTGCTGTGCGCTCAGCCCCTGATCCAGTGCCTGCTGCACCAATTCTTTTACCATCTTGGCCTTGCCACGCTGCAGATTTTCAGAAATTTCAACTAAAATGCTCATAGTAATAAAGCCCCTTTCATGCTTTTTTTCTCATTATACTGCCGCGTCATCCAAAAGTATCGCAAAATTATGCAATCTTTGAAGAAAATTGCACAGTTCAAAAAATGAATTAACAAAATTCAAAAACAGCAGGATTTTTCAAAGAAATTTCGTATTCTTCTTTTCAAGGAGGCGAATCTAAATGGAATTTGATCTGCAAGGGGCGATTGAATGCGCCGATTCCTTTTATGCAGCCAGCGATCTTGGCTGCGTGCTCACCGATCAGGCGGGGCGCGCCGTGCATTGCTGCGGCCAGGATTACACCAAATGCCGCCTGTGCGCCTTGGCGGGAAAGGATAGCGCTTCCTGCATTTCCACCCATCAGTACGGCATGCAGGAAGCCCAGCGATTTGGAGGAAAATACATTTATTTTTGCGCCATGGGTCTCACCTTTTTTACCTCCCCCATTTTAAGCGAGCAGGGTGCCCAGGCCCATATGACCGCGGGACCTTTCCTGATGGTGGATGATCAGGATTATGCCGCCTATGACTTACAGGAGCTTTCCGATACCAAACCAAACCAAATCCCCCTGATCATGGAGCAAGTGAAAAATCTGCCTCACATTGATGCCCGCCGGGTATCCGCCCTCTCCCAGCTATTGTTTATGTCCACCTCCTTTCTCAGCAATGCCGCCCAGGCCAGCCGCCTGATGGAAAACGGCCAATCCATTCAAATTCAGGGACAGATATCCGATTATCTGCTGAAAATCAAGGAAGAAACCGCTCTGCCCTATCCTTTCCGGGAGGAGCGATTGTTTCTCCAGGCCTTAAGCCGGGGGGATCAGGAGCTGGCCCAGGAAAAGCTGAATGATTTACTGGGCTATATCCTCTTTGAATCGGGGGGAAATATGGATATGATCCGCAGCCGGGTGCATGAGCTATTGGTGCTCATTTCCCGCACGGCCATCGATGCCGGGGGCAATTCCGCCTATATTGACGGCTGCCTGCAAAAATACCGCCAGCTCATGCCCCAAATGGCCACCGTGGATGAACTAAGCCTGTGGCTTTCCAAAACCGTGCGCTCCATGATCGATAGCCTTTTTTCCAACCGCAAGGCCCGGCATTCCGATCTGATCTACCACACCATCCAATACCTGCAATCCAATTTTTCAAGAAAGCTCACCCTGGATGAAATCGCCCACAGCGTGCACATTTCTCCCACGTATTTAAGCCGGGTATTCAAGCGGGAAACCGGGGCCTCCCTGGTGGATTTTCTCAATCGCATCCGCATAGAAAAAAGCCGGGAGCTGCTGGCGGACAGTAGCCTCCGGCTCATCGAGGTGGCGCTCCAATGCGGCTTTGAAAGCCAGAGCTATTTCAACCGCATGTTTAAACTCTTTTGCGATATGACGCCCCAGCAATACCGCAAGCTGATGGAGGAAAAATAGAATCACTTCCGCTTCATCTGCCTAAGGAAGGCCCCTACCGCCATCAGAAGCACCAGCACGGCATAGCCCATCACCCAGTACATATGGGGAAAAATGCCGGCATAATTGCCTCGCAGTACAGCTCTGCCCATTTCCACCCCATGCACGAAGGGAAGAAGATGGGCTATTTTTTCAAATGCGCCTCCGACCAAAGAAAGATCAAACCAGATGCCCGACAGCCAGGCGGAAAGATTGGTGAGCAGCGCCCCACAAATGCCCCCCACCTGCTTATCCGTAAAGATGCTGCCGCACAAAAGCCCCAGGGCAATATAAAACAGCGCAGCCGGAAGGGAGAAAAGAATGGCGGCAAGCAGATGCCAGGAAAATTCCAGTCCCAACGCCAGCGCTACCATAAGGCACACCCCTGTCTGGGCCAAAGCCAGGGGAAGGAGGGGCAGGGTATAGCCCAAGATAAAATCCCGGGAAGCAAGAGGCGCAGTATACAGCCGCTGCAAAAGGGCGCTGCCCCGATCCCGGGAGATGAGCGTGGCAGAAAACAGGGTGATAAAAGAAAGGCCGAATACTGCGATGCCGGGGGCCAGGCTGTCAATTTCAAATAAGCTCACCGGAATATTGGCTTGGATGGCGCTAAGCAAAAGCAAAAGTACCACGGGAAAGCCCAATCCAAAGGCCAGATTCAGGGGATCCCGGAGGATTTCCTTCATATTTCGCCGGGCAAACACCAGCATTTTCATTTTATATCCCCCTTTATAATTTGGATAAACGCTTCCTCAAATTTTTCCGTGCCCGCCTGCTTTTTCAGTGCCTCCGGGGTGCCAAGGGCCAATAGCTTTCCGCTTTTCATGATCCCCACCCGATCAGAAAGCGCCTCCGCCTCCTCCATATAATGGGTGGTAAGAATCACGGTGATCTTTCCTTTGAGCGCCCGGATGGCGTCCCACAAATCGCTCCTTGCCAGCACATCCAGGCCCAATGTGGGCTCATCCAGGAAAAGAATTTGGGGCTCTGTGATCAGCGCCATGGCAATGCTCAATCTGCGCTGCCAGCCCCCGGAAAGCTTTCCGGCCCGCTTGCTTAAAATTTCCTCCAGGCCAAATTGCTCCGTCATTTCCCGGCATTTTGCCCGGGTTTTTTCTTTGGAAAAGCCATGTACTCCGGCCATGAGTTCCAAATTTTCCAAGGCTGTCAGATGAGGGGCCACCGCCGTTTCCTGGGGAGAAACGGCAATCATTTTTTTCACTTGAGCTCCATCGGAAAGGATGCTTTTTCCCGCCAAATATGCGTTTCCCAAAGTGGGGCGGCTCAGGCAGGAGAGCATCTTGATCAGGGTGGTTTTCCCGGCGCCGTTTACCCCAAGAAGAGAAAATAATTCCCCCTGGTGAACGCACAGGCTCAGCCGATCCACCGCCGTCACATCTTTGAATTGCTTGGTCAATTCCGTGATTTGAATCGCTTCCATCAGCCATTCTCCTTTCCTTTGTGGCGATATTTCAGCCCCTGATAGTGATCAGTAAGCATCCGGCTGATCAATTCCTCATCCAATTCCAGATAATTGGTGGCCATCATGGCGGCAATACCATGCACATAGGCCCACGTTTCCAGATGAAACAGCCGCGCCGTTTCCTCATCCAGCCCGGTATTTTGCCGTATCAGCCGAACAATGGGATCAATTTCATTCGGATTCTCCTCTTCCCCGGTTCTGTCCCGCATAAATAACAATTGAAACAGCAGCTTTTCCTCCCGGGCAAAGCGGATATAGGCCATGCCGCTGGCCTTATAGGGGGGATATTTCTGGCTTTCCATTTCTTCATACACCATCTGCTGATAGCGCATCCCCGCCGCCTGAATCACTTCGCTTTTCACCTGCTCCATGGAATCAAACACCGTAAATATCGGCCGGGCGGAGCTCCCCAGCCTTTCTCCCAACCCACGGGCGGTGAGGGCTTCAATCCCCTTTTCCCGCACCAAATCTACCGCTGCGGCAATCACTTCTTCCCGGCTGAATTTTGCTTTGGACGGCATCCCATCACCTCTTTCTAAAACATGCGTTTCAAAACACTTGTTTTTATTATATTCATTTTTCTTTTGTCTGTCAAGGAAAATGAAAAAAAGGCCCCCGAAGGGGCCGAAAAATCCAATTGTTTGTGCGTTTATGCTTTTTGGCCGCCAGCATAGCCCTGGTATTCATCGAAAAAGAACTGTGCGCTCCGGGTCATTTTCACGCCCACCTGATTTTCCTTAAAGGCAAAGCACATGGCCATGTTTCCCACGAACATATCCTCTGCATACACCCGGATCAGAAGCTTATTTTCCTGGAGCCATTCGCCCTTCACGCTGCAGCGGTACTGCATTTCATGCTTCTTGGAAAAGAGGCGCTCTCCGCTGTAGCATTCCGGAAAGAGAACGGATACTTCCATGCCAAGCCCAAAACGCAGCTCCTTTTTTGCCCCGTCCCGTACATAAGAAAGAATGCCCGCATCCCCCTCCTTGCGAATGGTAAATTCCGATATCTTCATGGGATTTTCATGCAGAAGATACTTCTGGCCATTGATCTGCGCCATGATATTTTTTTCAACAGGCTTTTTCATGATCTCATCCCGGGCGGCCTCATCAATCACCGGGAAATGAGGCAGGATCTCCTGCTCAATGGCCTGAAAGATCAATTCTTTCCCCATAGGATTGCCCTGCACATCCGCCGTGCAGGCCACCACCAGATTCCGCCCCGGATAGCCGATGGCCAACTGCGCGCCCATGCCGTTAAAGAAGAAAGCACCCCCGGGCAAAGACCAGATCTGATACCCATAGCCGCAGTTTCTGAAATAGTCATTGGCGTCATCGTTATTGGCCGTCAAAGGGGAAATGGCGTCCCGGCAATAATCATAGGGCAGCAGCTGTTTTCCCTGCCAATTGCCCTTTTTCAGCATCAGCATAGCCGCCCTGGCCAGATCCCGGGTGGTGGCCAGCATGGCAGAGCCGGCCCATTTTTCCCCATCCGGCCCCTCCAGGCAATAGGCCTGCTTCGAAATACCGATGGCATCAAATACGGGCCGCAGATATTCATCAAAGGGCAGGCCGGACGCCCGCTTCACCATGGCCCCCAGCACATAGCTTCCGCAGCTGTCATAATTCCATACGGTGCCGGAAGGATGATCCGGCGTTGCGGAAAAATAGGAAGCAAGCCAATCCCTACTATCCTGAGAATAGGTGGGCTTGGAATAGCAGGTGGACATGAGCAGCATATCCCGGATAGTCGTTTCCTCCAGATAGGGATGCAATTTCCCCAGCCCAAGCTCTTCCCGGAAATAATCCGCGATTTTATCATCCAGGGATACTTTGCCTTCCCCCACCAGCCGCCCTACGGCCATGGCCACAAGGGATTTGGTGGAAGAATAGAGGCGATGAAGGGTATGGGCGTCATATGGCGTCCAATACTTTTCCGCCAGGATCTTTTCTCCCTGCATAATCACGCAGCCGTTCATGCGGATCTTCCACTGCTCCGCCAGGCCGGCAAAGCTTTCCATGATCTTTTGATATTCCATGTCCATTCCCTCCGGATGCTTTTATAGATTCATCAGCACAATGGCCGTCAGCGCCAGCGCCATGCCCGCAAGGCCCGCAGGAGTCAGCTTTTCCTTCAGCAAAATTCTGGCCAGGATGGCAGAAGTGATAAGGTTGGCCCCCTGAAGCAAGGGATACATCAGGGCCGCGCTCATATGGGCTGCCGCCAGGGTTTTGGAAAGCATATTGGCATACAGCCCTGCAGACATCAGGGCATAAATCACCATATGCCGCCGGTCGCTCAGTATTTTCTGCCTTTCCTGCCCCTTCAAAAGCATCACCAGCAGCAGCTGGGGCAGAATGGGTAGGAAATAGGTATAGAAAGAAAAGGTGTAAGCGCTGTGCACGGTTTCTACATTATACACCTTCTGCATAAAATCCGCCAGTGCCGATCCCAAGGCGCCCAGGATCAATGTGACCATGCCCCGCCTGGTGATTACGCCGGTGAGCTTTTTATTGTAGAGAGACATGAAAAACACCGCCGCCACCAGCAGCACCATACCCAACACCTTGTTAATCCCTACAGGATCGCCGTAAACAAGCGCCCCCAGGATACCGGTGAGAATGGATCCCAGCATGGTGAACACGCTGAGAAACATATACGCTTCGCTCTGAAAGGCATAGAGCCAGGCAATGGCGAAAACCGCCGTGCAAAGAGCCGATGCGCAGGAAATGAGCCAGCCCGTGCCGCTTTGCAAAAAGCCGCTCCAGCCCTCCATCCATACCAGCAGCACAAAGCCCGGCACTGCGCACAATGCGCACCGCATCAGATTGATATACACCCCATCCCGGAAGGTGCTCACATCCCGGCTCACCTTTTTCCCGGCAAAGCCTTTCAGAAGCCCTCCCGCCAGAGCGATGGCCAGATAGAAATAATTCATCATCGTTATCCCCTGAAATCTCCAAAATCCGGCACATCCAGCGGGATGCCTCCCTGCCTGGCCGATTCAATGGCCACAAGGCCGGGCACCGTATACCGGGCCGCCGCGCCGGCATTGAGAATGGGCTGCTCCTTCGTGACCACCGCCCGGCAGAAATCATCGATCAGAAACTGATGGCTGGCCATATGCCCGTTCACCTGATGAAGATAGCTTTCGGGAAGGCGCCGGGCTTCCTCCTCCTGCACCTTCGCCAGGCTGTCCCACTGCCACTGGCCGTTGGCCACCTGGTTCATAAAATCGGGCAGGTGCTTGTTTTCCACCATATCCTTGGGATTCACATAATCGCTGACGTCGGAAAGCTCCACCCGCTCCTTTTCGCTTGTCCAGTCCTTTTTGACCAGGATATGCTGGGCGTTGCTGAATTCATAGCTGCCGGAGGTTCCATACAGGGCGGAAATATAGGAGCTGGGCTTCATCCAGCCAAAGGTGCGGGCCTCAGTTACCCGAGCCGTGCCGCCGTTTGCCAGCTCCATGAAGGCATACTGATTGGAAAATTCATTATCCCAGTAATTGCAGCCCTTGCCAAAGCGCCCGTCCCCGGTCTGATCCTTATAGCCAAAGCAAGCCACCCGGGTCACATAGGAATTCACCGCCGATACAATCATGGCCGTGGAATGGGTGGGATAGAGCATGGGCGTCATGCCCCCTTCCCCGGGACGTTTTCCGTAGCTGATGGAATCAATATGATGATAATACTGGGAAGCACCGTAAGTAAATTTGCCGAAAGTGCCTTTTTTATATTCTTCCCGGCAGAACATGGCGCAGGGATAATAATAGCAGGTTTCACCCATGAGATAAATGAGCCCTGTTTTTTTCACCAATTCGCAGATTTCCCGGCATTCCTCCACCGTACTGGCCATGGGCACCGCGGAATAGACATGCTTGCCGGCCTCCAGCGCCCGCTTCACAATATCTCCGTGGAGATGGCGCTGGGTGAAATTCATGATGCAGTTGATCTTGGGATCTTCCAGGGCATGCTCAAAGGTATCGATAATTTCCGCGCCAAACTGCTGAGCATAATTCTGGGCTCTTTCCGGGATTAGATCGCATACATACACCTTTTCCACATCAGGATGCGCCTGCATCAGGGGCACAAAATTCTTGGCAAATGCGCCGCAGCCGATAAATGCCGCCGTAATCTTTTTCATATTGGTTCGTCCTCTCTTTGCTGAATTACAGATTACATTGTATATGCGCCGACGCTTTCCCGTCCATGCAGAAAATGAACGCAGAATTGTATTTTTTGCACACTCGCATTTTTCTGCTTGCAATATTCAAAAATTAATTTATAATGAAATTAAAATGCTATCGGTGATGCGCCATGAATCTTGAAGCAATCCAGCCTTTTATCCGCCAGGGGCTTACCGCCCAGCTGCTTTTGGGAAAATACCTCTTCACTCCCCTGAAAACCCGGGACTGCCGCCTTTTCTATATTCTGGAGGGCAGCGGCAGCATGACCATAGAAGGAAAGAGCTACGCCATCGGCCCCAGCAGTGTGGTTCTTTTTCAGGCAGCCACGGAATATATCTGGCAGATTGAAAACATGCGCTATATCGCCATCAATTTTGATTATACCTGGGAGCACGCCTCTATCCGACGCACCTTTGCCCCCATGCGGGCCGATCTATTTCCAAAAGACAATTTTTCCGATCAGATTATCTTTTCGGACGCTCCGGAATTAAATACTTCCCTGGTGCTCAAGGACGGCGCTGCTCTGGGCGAGCCCATCAAGGCCCTGGCGCTTGAATATCACATGAAAGAAGATTTCAGCGATGTGCTGATGTCCGCCCTGCTTAAAAGCATCATCATCCGCCTTTTGCGCATGTACCGGGCGCCGGAGCAAAATTCCGGAAGAAAAGGCATCGCCACGGCCCGCACTGCCATTGAATATATCCAGAATCATTTTCAGGAAAATATCAACAATCAAGTGATCGCCAAAGAATTGCATTTTCATCCCGCCTATTTAAGCCGGATATTCAAAGCCCATACCGGCATGAGCCTTCACGCCTTTTTGCAGGATTATCGGCTCCAGGCGGCCATGGAAATGCTGCGTACCCAGGATTTATCCATCGGCCAGATTGCCCAGGCCAGCGGCTTTCAGGATGCCGCCTATTTTACCCGCGCCTTTAAAAACCACACCGGAAAAACGCCCCTGGAGTACAAAACCTCGGACTGAAAGGAGACTTTCTTATGGTAAAGATCGTTTATGAAAAAGGCGTTCCCTTTATTGATATCGAAGGCAAGCGCTTTGATCCTGCAGCCTTCCGTTCCTTTCGCCCCCGGCCGGATAACATATCCCTGGCCGCCCGGACTGGAATTGAGCTGATGCAGATTCTGGTATCCGGCCTGCCCTGCTCCAACGGCTCCCCTTATTCTTTGTTCGGCAATGTATGGAGCGGGGACGGAGAATATGATTTTTCCCCCTTTGACCGGCAATTTGAAATGTTCCGCCGATATGCGCCCAATGCTTATTTCAATGTGATGCTGCAGTTGGATGCATGTCCCTGGTTTGCCCAAAAGCATCCCAATGAGGATACGGACAGCTATAAACACATTACGGAACTGGCCATGAACGATAAATGGAAACAGTCCGCGGCCGATTACCTCAAGGCATTCATCGCCTATGCCGAAGAAAAATACGGCGATCGCATCTGGGCCTATTCCATCGCCGCCGGTTATTCCAACGAATGGTTTGACCAGTCCCTGTACGATCCCTCCTTCGATCGGGAAAATACCCGCCTCACCAGCCTCTGGCGGAAAACCATTCAAAACCCCAATGCCCCCGTGCCCACCCTCTCTTCCCTGGATAACGGCAATGATCTTCGCGCCCCCGACAGCGATGAATTCCGCTATCTTGCCCTGGCCACGGAGCAAACCAGCAATCTCATCTGCTTCTTTGCCCATGAAGCCCAGAAGATATTGCAGCATCAAAAGCTCTTTGGCCTCTTTTACGGCTATGTTGTCCAGCGCTCCCTACATCAGATATACATGAACACCAGCGGCTATGAAACGGTGCATCGCTGTCCGGATATTGATATGCTCTATTCTCCCGCCGCCTATGGCCACAACCGCCTGCTGGAAGGGGTGAGCTCCTATCAGTATGCCGTGGATTCCATCGGGCAAAACGGCAAGCTCTATCTCCATGAAAATGATCACCGCACAGCCCTGGCCTATTTTCCTCTGGAAAGCGGAACGATCCTCGGGGATTGCTATGAAACCTTTGAAGAATGGCGGGAGGTGTTCCGCCGGGAGCTTTGCAATGTGATGCAAAAGCGCGCTGCTTTCTGGTGGTTTGATTTCTTCGGCGGCTATTACAGCGCCCCGGAATATGAAAATGAATTGCGGCTGGAAATGGAAATCTATCAGGCGCTGAGCTGCGGCCCGCGCCGCTCCGTGGCTGAAATCGCCGTATTCATTGATCCCACGTCCACGATGTGCTTCCGCCAGCACACGGAACTGCATCGAGATTTAGGCCGGTTTAACACGGATCAATTGCTCCGCTGCGGCGCACCTTTTGACTTTTTCAACCTCAACGATCTGGAAACCCTGGACATGCGTCCATATAAAATGTGCGTGTTCCTCAACGCTTTGCTGCTGCCGGAAAAAATCAAGGCCTGCATGAAAGAAAAGCTGGCAGGGAAAGCCAAGGTATTCCTCTACGGCCCCGGTTTATGGGATGGCAGCGCCTTTAGCCCCGCCGCCGTATCCAAGCTGTGCGGGATAAATATTGTGCCTCGCGCAACCCTGGATTCCAATACCCGCTATCTGGATGAAACCTATCATTTCACCAGCAAAATCAGCCCCCTTTTTCAAGTGGAGGATGAAAGCGCGGATGTAATTGCCCGGTATGCGGACGGGGCCATTTCCTGCGCACGGAAGGGTGAAGTGATTTATTCCGCCGTGGGCAATCTGCCCTGGAAGCTGTGGCGGGATCTGGCCCGGCAAGAGGGCATTCACATCTATGATGAAAACGGCGGCGGCAGCGCCGTGTGCTCCCAGTTTATTGCCAGCTACACCACGCTCCGAGAGGATTGCGAGCTGCATCCCAAGGAAGATGGCATGTACAAAGAAATTTTCAGCGGCAAAACCTATGAATGCAAAAACGGTTCCCTCCGCTACTCCGTACCCAAAGGCACCACCATGCTGTTTATAAAAGAATCATCGGAAGATTAACCTGAAAGGAGCTTCAACCATGGTAAAAATCATTTATGAAAAAGGCATTCCCTTTATCGACATCGACGGCAAGCGCTTTGATCCCGCAGCCTTCCGCTCCTTCCGCCCCCGGCCGGACAACGTATCCCTGGCCGCCCGCACAGGAATTGAGCTGATGCAGATTCTGGTATCCGATCTGCCCTGCACCCTGAACGTGCCCTATTCCATGTATGGCGGGGTATGGAAGGGCGATGGGGTATATGATTTTTCCGCCTTTGATCGGCAGTTTGAAATGTTCCGCCGCTATGCCCCCAATGCCTATTTCAATGTGATGCTGCAATTGGACGTATGCCCCTGGTTTGCAGAAAAATACCCCAACGAGGATACCGACAGCTACCACCACCTGGCGGAGCTGGCCATGAATGAAGAATGGAAGCGGTCCGCTGCCGATTACCTCAAGGCATTCATCGCCTATGCCGAAGAAAAATACAGCGACCGCATCTGGGGCTATTCCATTGCTGCCGGGCTTTGCAATGAATGGTTTGACCATTCCCTCTATGACACTTCCTTTGACCGGGAAAACACGCGCCTCACTGCCCTTTGGCGCAAAGAAATCGGCAAGCCGGTCGCCCCCGCCCCCACCCTTCAATCCATGGATGCGGCCAATACCCTTCGCGCACCCTCCAGCGATGATTTTTGCTATCTGAAATTAGCCAATGAGCAGGTGGGCAATCTGGTGTGCTTCTTTGCTCATGAAGCCCAGAAGGTACTCAAGCATCAGAAGCTCTTTGGCCTCTTTTTCGGCTATATCTGCATGCAGGATAATCATCAGGTATACTGGAACACCAATGACTATGAAAAAGTATGGCGTTCTCCCGATATCGATATGCTCTACTCCCCTGCCGCCTACAGCTACCACCGGGCGCTTGACAATGTGAGCTCCTATCAGTATGCCGTGGATTCCATCCGCGCCAATGGAAAGCTCTATCTCCATGAAAATGACCACCGCACCGATCTGGCCCGCTTCCCCCTGGAAAACGGCGCGATGCTCCATGATTGCTATGAAACCTTTGAAGAATGGCGGGAAGTGTTCCGGCGGGAGCTGTGCAATGTGATGCAGAAGCAATCCGCTTTCTGGTGGTTTGATTTCTTCGGCGGCTATTACAGCTCCCCGGAATATGAGAATGAATTGAAGAAAGAATGCGAAATCTATCATGCCCTGGGCCAGGGCGAGCGCCGATCCAATGCAGAGATCGCCGTGTTTATCGATCCCACCTCCATGCTCTGCGCTCAGGAGCACACCAAGCTGTGCTTCGATATCGGCAAATACTGCATTGATGAATTGCACCGCTGCGGCGCACCCTTTGATTTTTATAATCAGAATGATCTGCTGCAGCTGGATATGAGCCAGTATAAGCTGTGCGTTTTCCTCAATGCCTATCTTCTGCCCGATGAGCTGCTTTCCTGCATAAATGAAAAGCTGCAGGGCAAAACCAAAGTATTTCTCCATGCCCCCGGCCTGTGGGACGGCAAAGCCTTCAATAAAAAGCGCATGGAAGATATCCTGGGCATGCAGATCGCACCCCGGGAAAAGGAAAGCTCCCGCACCTCCTACCTGGGGGTATCCTATGAATTTTCCGCTCCTGTGCAGCCCCTTTTCCAGGTGGAGGACGCCGATGCAAAGCCCCTGGCCCTGTATGAGGACGGCGCAGTTTCCTGCGCCTGCAAGGGGGATGTGGTCTATTCTGCCGTAGGCCGCCTCACCTGGCAATTCTGGCGGGATCTGGCCAAAATGGCAGGAGCGCATATCTATGATGAAAACGGCGGCGGCAGCGCCATCTGCTCCCAGTTTATCGCCAGCTACACCACGCTCCGGGAGAATTGCGAGCTGCATCCCAAAGAAGACGGCGTATACCGGGAAATTTTCAGCGGCAAAACCTATGAATGCAAAAATGGCGCCCTCCGCTATTCTGCACCCAAAGGCACCACCATGCTGTTTGTGAAAGAAAAATTAGCCTGTGAAACAGATGAGGAATAGGCTATATGTATCCGGTCAGGCGCTGCGGTAAAGGGCATCCATTCGGAGCAAGCCCTGAAAACCCGGCTGTCTTTTATAAAAGCCTTGCTTCGGCAGGGCTTTCAGACTGTCAAAAAACCCTTGGGATGCGTCGAAGGGCCGCTGCCCTTCGACTGAAATCCGCAGCCGGCGACATGTGCGGCGGCGAGGAGCGGAAGTATTCCGCTTCCTATATCAATTTACGGCCGCAAAAATAGGCTTTCCATCCCTTTTTCACAGGGCTGGAAAGCCATTTTTGCAGTAAATGTGATGGATCGAATGGAAGACTGCTTTAGCTGACTTCCATTCGCAGTTTGTCGAAAATACTTTTTCGACAAACTGAAAGCCTTGCTTCGGCAGGGCTTTTTTGTTCTTTTTCCTTTCTATTTTACATAGCTTATTTTGCAATAAAAAAACGCACTTCCAAAGGAAAGTGCGAAAAGAGGCGGGAAGCAATTACAATTCTTCCTTCATCTGTTCAATGCAGCGCTTGCACACCAGCTTATCCTTGTAATGCACCACATCCCGGGCGTCATTACAGAAAATGCAGGCAGGATGATACTTCTTCAAAATAATCTTATCATCCTCCACAAAAATTTCCAGGGTATCCCGCAGGCCGATATCCATGGTTCTGCGCAGTTCAATGGGAATGACGATGCGGCCCAGATCATCCAGCTTCCGTACAACGCCAGTAGATTTCATCTTTGGTTCCTCCTATAATCGATGAATACATTTATCGCATTTATCGCGTTTATCGCGTTTATCGCGTTTATCGCGTTTATCGCGTTTATCGCGTTTATCGCGTTTATCGCGTTTATCGCGTTTATCGCGTTTATCGCGTTTATCGCGTTTATCGCGTTTATCGCGT
>SVGW01000017.1 GCA_015056125.1 Clostridiales bacterium
TGCGGTCGTAAATTGATATAGGAAGCGGAATGCTTCCGCTCCTCGCCGCCGCACATGTCGCCGGCTGCGGATTACAGTCGAAGGGCAGCGGCCCTTCGACGCATCCCAGGGGTTTTTTGACAGTCTGCGCAGGAGAAAATACATTTTCTCCTGCGCCTTTTTTCTGTTTTCATTGTGCCCGTGAAATTGCTATTCCGTTTTCTCAAGCCTCTTGCGGAAAAAACAGGGCATTTTAAGTTTATGCCGTCGCATACCGGAATCCAGAGGAGAATCTCCTCTGGCGAGGGATACAGGGGGCGAGAAGACCCCTGCCCCCGTCAAGCAAATTCCTCAGTCAAAAGCAGGATTGAAAGCATAGAAATTCTTGCTGTCCAAGCGCTCCTGCACAATGCGCATCAATTCGCCAAAGCGCTGATAATGCACGATTTCACGGGCGCGAAGGAACTTCATCACCTGGTTCACATCGGGATTATCGCTCAGGCGCAGAATATTTTCGTAGGTGGTGCGGGCCTTTTGCTCTGGTACGATCTCATAAGCACAACATACAGCCTCCTTTTTTAGAAATTCCAGTGGATTTCAATGGGAACATCCTTCGTTTTTGGAATTCTCTTTCCTACGCAGATGTGGTCAATCAGCACTTCCACAGCATCTCGGGTCAGATGGTCCATGGTTACATACTTTTCTACAATGGACCGGCGGTTGTCTCCGATGGCAATGCGTTCATCCAATGCAGCCGCCTGACATTCTGCATCCTGAATAAGCAGTTCCAAGTGTTCCCGATCTTGAAGAAAGCTTTGTGACATATCAGTATAATCCGCATCCGTAATCAGCCCCTTCACTTTATCCATATACAGATTGCGGATGCCTTTGGAATACTCTTCTATCCGTTTTCGGTAAGCGGATATGTTGTTGTGAAGCTGCTTCTTTTGATCTTTCAGATTATTGGCGAAAGCGATTCCCTGCGCTACTGCATCTTCATCCAAATAGGAAGAAGATAAGCGCCGCAATTCCTCCAGTACAAGCCGTTCAAGCTTTGCCACCTGGATGAAGGAGCCTATGCAGGCATCCTTGGACAGGTGGCGGCTTCCGCATTTCAGATAATGAATATCGCGATTTTTACAGGTGCGCATGGCATATCCGCAATTGGCGCAAACAACTTTTCGCGCAAAAATTCCCACGGTTCCGTTGCCCCAGGGCTTCGATTTCTGAACAATCAGCTTCTGAACCCGATTCCACAATTCCCTGTCAATAATCGGCTCATGGGTTCCTTCAACGATGTACCACTCGCTTTTGGGCCGGGGCTTATTCTGCTTCGTTTTATAGGATACGCTGCCGTACTTGCCCTGAACCATGTTGCCAATGTAAATTTCATTGATGAGCATATCAGAAATCGCAAAGTATCGCCAAAGCGTGCTATTTTTCGTTTTGGGCTGCTGATACCGAAGTCCCTTCAGGCGCTTGTATTCAGTGGGGTTCGGGATTCCGCGGTCATTGAGCAGCCGAGCAATAGCGTTTTTTCCCATACCCGAAGCAAACAAGTTGAAAACCTCGCGCACAATGGCTGCTGCTTCCTCATCGATGATCAGATGCCCCTTCTGATCAGGATCCTTCTTATACCCATACAACGCGAATGCACCGATATGAAAGCCGTTCTCCCGCCGGTTGGTCAGCACGCTACGGATGTTCTCGGACATATCCTCCAAGTACCACTCGTTGACCAGGCCGTTGATCTGGCGGGATTTTTTGTTTCCTTTATTCGCTGTATCTGCATTATCAACAATGCTGACAAAACGAATGCCCCAGATTGGGAAAAGGCCATGGATATACTTTTCAACCAGTTCCAGTTCACGGGTAAAACGGGATTGCGTTTTGCACAGAACGATATCAAACTTTCGTTGCTCTGCATCATTCAGAAGCCTTACAAATTCCGGCCGGCGGCGATCTGAACCGGTATAGTCATCGTCGCTGTATATCTGATAAACTTCCCACCCCATTTCCGCCGCATATTGCAGCAGCATTGCTTTCTGATTCTGAATGCTGTTGCTATCATCCGTTGCGCATTGCTTATTCCTGTCTTCCTCCGACAGACGACAATAAAGAGCTGCCTTCATAAATCCCTGCTCCTATCCTGGGCCATTCAGGCATGCCGTTTCACAAGATGAATATATCACTTTATATCCCTCCTGTCATTTCTGCCGCAATTCGGATACGTTGGGGCATTGTTCTAACCGGTTAATCAGTTCAATCCATTTTCGGATAAACGCCTCCGATCGTTCCTCCACGGAAGTGCTTTTGAATATACTTTTGCATAACAGGGTGCTTTCCGCTGCCATCTGCACATTCATCCCTCCTTGCTATATAATCCACAATATGACGCAAAGAGAAGACACTATGACTCCTCGAATTTCTCTTTCGCCTGCCTAATAGCAATTTTCAATCATTTGTGCGTGCGCAGGCTATAACCGGCTTCAGTCATATCATAGCCCCACATATACCGCCGTCCCCCGGACAAGCGCATACCGCAGGAACTCCCCGTCAGTCAACGCGGGGCCGTGAGGAAGTATCATTATCCCATGCCGGATCATCGCGCCCTGCCTGCCACAGCAGAGTCAATGGATTGCGTTGATCGCTCTGGCAATGCCGTCATCGCGCCGCTCCATTTGCCGCTCCCTCAACATAGGGTCTGTACCTGGGCACTGAATGTGAAGTTGTCAAGGAACGGTGGTGCTCCGATTCTTGTAATTCATCCGGAGAGCTGCTCAAAAATCAATTTCAAAAACAGACAATCGCATTTTTTATTTCATTTTTGGACATTTCATTGACTTTATACAGCAATTTTGTTACGATTAAAAAAAGGAGGTGTATTATATGAAAAACTCACATTTTAAAAAGATTAATCTTTTAAGTCCTGAATGCAATGACGATTTATTATTTGAAAGGGGTTTATTCTCGATAAGTATTGCAGATGCTTTCTTTCTTGATATGCGTGATTGCGATTATCCCTTTACACAACCAATAGACAGACACAATTTATACGAACTTGATATGGTTATAAAAGGATATTGTCATTTTGAATTCCCTGCTAAGAAAGCATTAACCGTAACACAAGGGAAATTTATTATAATACCTCCTTTTGTAAAACATAAAATCACTTTTGAAAGTAATGATTCTTCAAGAGTAAAATTTCTTTTCACCTTTATTTCTAAAGATGGTGCAAATAACTTTTTAACAACAGCAGAAAATATCTTAAAAAATAATTATGTATTTTCGTATAATGAGCAAATGCAATCACTTCTATCTTTTATGATAGATATGTCCACTAATATGCCCTCAGAATATAAGGCAAGTATATTCTTATATGCAAATGCTTACATAATTGAAGCGTTACGTATAGTAGCAACCGAAAAGATAGTTAAAGAAAATGAAACCACAAAAATACTAAACTCCGCAACCGAATACATCGCACTCAATGCTTCCGCAACGCTTAGTGTTCCTGATGTTGCTGATTTTGTCGGCATTTCCCCCAAACAACTTTCGAGAATTTTTTGTAAACACATAGGGATCTCACCAGGAAAATATATCAAAAATTGCAGAATATCACGAATATCAAATTTTCTTATATTTTCCAATTTATCAATTTCAGATATAGCTGAAACAATGGCGTATCCCGACTATGCTTCTTTTGTAAACGCCTTTAAAAGAGCTAAAGGTTGTACACCTACTCAATACAGGAAAAAAATAAAATCCAATAATGCAACAACTTAATGAAAGATGATGTATTAACAATAAGAAGGTGACTTATATGATTAAATTTGAAAATTATATCATGCCTGCAGCTTCTATTGGCAGGGAAAATCCCATGCCTGATATAAAAAACGTAAGCTATATACACGCAGGCTATGAAATGACTGATAAGGTGAAGGAAGATGAAAAGACATACATTGGAAAAGGCATGATTTCCACAATGCTTCCTTATAAGATGCAGGACGGATACAACCGTGATAAAAAAGACCGTGCATTCAAGGCGGCAGTTTTGGAAAACGACTTTATTAAGGCTGTATTTTTGCCGGAACTGGGAGGCAGATTATGGTCGATCTATGATAAAAAGCTGGAACGGGAGCTTTTATACGTTAACCCTGTTTTCCAGCCGGGAAATCTTGCGCTTAGAAACGCGTGGTTCAGCGGCGGTGTGGAATTTAACGTAGGTATAAAGGGGCACAACCCTCTTACCTGCTCCCCCATGTGGTGTGCAGTGGATAAATGTGATGAAGGCGAGGTTTTGCGCCTTTATGAATTTGAACGCATACGCGGAGTTGTGTACAGCATCAGTGCATGGCTGCCGGAAGATTCATCTGTTCTTTACATAAAAGGCAGAATAGAAAATACAACGTCTGAAGAAAAGCATATGTATTGGTGGTCTAACATTGCAGTTCCCGAAACAAAGGAAACAAGGGTGTTTGTACCGACCGATGATTCTTTTTTAAGCTTTTATAATGAAAATCACTATATTCTTGATAAGGCAGCAATCCCTGTTCACGAGGGATTTGATGTAACATATCCCTGTAAAATCCCATCATCGCGTGACTTTTTCTATAAAATACCTGAAAAAAATCATAAGTGGATCGCTACGGCTAATAAAGAGGGAAATGGGCTTTTGCAATGTTCAACACAAAAATTAAAAGGCAGAAAACTCTTTGTGTGGGGCATGGGACAAGGCGGAAGAAACTGGAACGAATGGCTTTCCCAGGAAGGCTCTGCGTATATAGAAATTCAGGCAGGCCTTGCACATACGCAGCTTGAGCACATACCTATGCCGGGCAACACCGTATGGGAGTGGACGGAAGCTTATACCGCGCTTGGCCTTGACGCAAACATTGCACACGGTGACTATAAAAACGCAACCGAAGAAATTGAAAAATATATATTAAACCGCATCGGCAACCCTGACGAGCTTACATTCCCCAATCAGGAAAATGCCAAGAAATCGGAAATTATATACAAGGGTTCTTCCTGGGGTGCGGTTGAAGAGCTTGTAAGAGGCGAAAAAGTAAGCAGTATATGTCAGTTCCCCGTCAGTGCAGACAGCGAAACCGATGAATGGACAATGCTTGTTAAGGCGAATATATTCCCTGAACCCGATACAGACGATGAACCCGTAAGCTATGTTACCGGAAAATACTGGCTTGAAAAGCTTGAAGCTTTGCCCCAGCAAAGCTGGTACAGCATGCTGCACATCGGTGTTGTAAAATATGCCGGCGGCGATGTAGAGGGTGCAATAAAAGCATGGGAAAAGTCAGCAGAATTGAAAGCCTCCCCGTGGGCACTGCGCAATCTTTCAATGATTTATAAAAATGAACTTGGGGATAAAAAAACGGCAAGAGAATATATCCTGAAGGCATTTGAACTGAAAAAGGACTGCCCCGCTCTTTGCAGCGAAGTTGCCGCACAGCTTACGACAGATGGCGGTGACGAAATGTGGCTCGATATTTTCAGCGCACTTTGTGACAAAATAAAAAATCTTGGCAGAATACGTCTTTACCGTGCAGTTTCGCTTATAAATCTCGGGAAACTGAAAGAAGCCACCGAAATTGTTAACCCTGATTTTGTGATGAGTGATATTAAAGAAGGAGAACTTTCAATTTCATATTTGTGGTTTGAACTTTATCGCAGGCTTTATGCCATGGAAAATAATGTGAAATATGATCCTGCAAATGAAGAACTAATAAAAGAGGCAGATAAAAAATATCCTCTTCCAAAGAAACTTGACTACAGAATGCATGATTAAGGAGGAAATATTATGAGAATAACAAAACCTTTTTTACCCTTAAGAGTTGAAACAAACGACCTTTCTCACAAGGTAAACGTTGCAGGAAGAAGTTATACCTTCGGTGCTGACGGCATGATTAAATCGGTTATAGTTGAAGGTCAGGAGCTTTTAGCAGAGCCGATGAAAATTATTATGATTGAAGACGGAAAGGAATCTGTTTTTGATAATAACTATCCGGATAATGAAAGCGAAAGCTTTATCCAAAGCAGGAGTGATGAAAAAGCCATTATTTGCGGTTGTAAGCAAAGTGACAGATTCATCATTAACTTTTGCACCACTGTAAAATATGACGGAAATATTGATATTGACATGAGACTTATGACCAGAGGCAGAACTGTCGCTCAAATTTTCGGTCTTGATAAATTCAATGAGCTTTTGTATAAACTTGATCACTTATGGTTAGAAGTTCCACTGAAAAAAGAAATAGCAGCAATGTATCATATGTATGACAACAGTGATATTTATTTAAAGGATGGCGGTATTATACCAAAGGGACGTACAACAACAAGCGGTATGATTCCGGAAATTGATGCAGCTGTTCCCTTTAAATCCTTGCTTTGGTTAGGCAATGACGCTAAAGGGCTTGGTTGGTTTGCAGAAAAATGCAAAAACTGGCAACCGAAAGATGAAAATAGGGCAATTGAAATCATTCGCAAGGAAGAGAGCATTGTCTTGAGAATACATCTTCTGGATAGTCATCCAATTTCATGGAACGGTGATTTAAAGCGCGGATATACTGATTTCAAACCCATAGAATTTCAATTTGGTTTTATTGCAACACCTGTAAAGCAATTTCCGGAGAACCCGTATATTCATAAAGCTTTCCATGTTGACTGTGGTATAAAAATAAAAGGAAATTATATGGACTTTTTTGCAAGTGAAAATAGATTTGACCGACTTGTTGAAAAAGGCGTAGATACCCTAATACTTCACGAAAAGTGGAATAAATCACAAAACTGGTTTGATCTTTCCGAATATACAGCTAAACAACTTTCTTACATTGTTGACGAATGCCATAAAAGGGGTATCAAGGTTCTTCCTTATTTTGGATACGAAATATCCACATTGTCTCCCGAGTGGACAAATCTTAAGGAAAATGTTGTTTACAGATATGAAGACGGTACAATGCTCGGTGGATGGTGGAGAGTTCCGTTCCAGAGAGACCACAAGGTATGCTATAACAGTGAGTATGCAGATTTATTTATTGATGGCATTGCAAAGCTTATGGATACATATAACATTGACGGTGTCTATCTTGACGGTACCGCTATGCCAAGATGCTGTTATAATATTGAACACGGATGCGGTTGGTATAATGAAAAAGGCGAACTTAAGGGCACATACACAATAAAAGCAGTAAGAGATTTGTTTGAAAGATTATATAAAGAAGTCAAACATAGAGGGGGACATGTAAATGTCCATGCTTCCGGATACGTAAACTACACAGCATTACCTTATATCGACCAGTTGTGGATGGGTGAAGATCTGCAATTTGAACTAAACAAAGGAACTGACAAAGATGTAAACATCGACTATTTCCGTGCAGAATACTCCGGACGGAATATGGGCGTACCAGTAGAGTTTATTGCTTATGAAAATCGTCCCGTGTGGACATTTGAACAGGCACTTTCCTGCTCCATACTTCACGGAATACTGCCAAGACCGAATGATATAGAATATCCTTTAACACTTATGAGTAAAGTATGGAAAATATTTGACAGTTTTCCAATTGCACTGTCCGAATGGATGCCATATTGGAAAAATGGTGCAGAAACAACACATGAAAAGGTAAAAGTCAGCTATTACAAATATACAACCATTACAGGAAAGACACAGCTCTTGGCATTTTTGGTAAACATATCATCACAGGATATCAAAAATGTAACTTTGAAAATCAATGAGAATGTATCTGATATAATCAATACAGAAACTATGGAAGCCACAGGTTTTACTTTAGATATAAACCCATACGGATATAAAATTTTATATATTAGCTAAATTATATTTTTTCACAACAACAAATATAAACATCTTATTGCAAGGAGAATTTTTATGAACAACACAGGATTTAAAAAAATGCTTGATGATCGTTTTGGTATGTTTGTGCACTACGGAATATACAGTGCAATGGCAGGACGATATCAAGGAAGAGAATGTAAGGGTATAGGTGAATGGATACAGCACACCCTTGAAATTCCCATAACTGAATATGAAGCTTTCGGCAGAAAAAATTTTCTTACGAAGCCTGATTTTGCCCAAGAACTTGTTTCAGCGGCAAAGTCCGCCGGCATTAAATATATAGTGCTTACAACTAAACATCACGATGGCTTTTGTCTTTTTAAAAGCGACTATACAGATTATTCTACATACGGTTTTTGGGGACGTGATATATGCAAAGAGCTTTCAGATGAATGCAGAAAACAAGGTCTGGAAGTGGGTTTTTACTATTCGCACGCTCTTGACTGGCACGAAAAAGATGCGGGCGGTAACTTTCATTGTATACACAGAAGATATGAACGTCACAGAAATTATTGGGATTATCCAGATGATAACATTGATTTTGAAAAATACCTTCGCAAAAAATGTTTTCCGCAGGTTAAGGAACTACTCACAAACTATGGTGACTTAAAACTCATATGGTTTGACTTTCCCCATGATATCACAAAAGAGCAGTCTATGGAACTTCGAGAACTCGTTAAAAGTATTCAACCAAACTGTCAAATAAATTCGCGTATTGCACATGACTGCAATGACTACGAATCCCTTGGTGACAATACACTTCCGATAGCACCTGTAGGTGTAAATACCGAATGTTTAGTTACACTTAACAATACCTGGGGTTATAAGGAAGATGATCACAACTGGAAAACACCCGAGGAAAACATTGGTATTCTTTGTAGGTGTTTGTGTGCAGATTCATCGTTGCTTTTAAACGTTGGTCCAAAGGGTGATGGCACTCTTACAGAAGAAACTTTAAATATTCTCAATAAAATGGGTGAGTGGACAAGCAGAAATGCAGAAGCTGTTTATAACGGTGTAAAAGGCAATCCCTTCTCGTCGCTGTTCCCATGGGGCTATGTATCACATAAGGATAACAATATTTACCTTTACATTGAAAATGATAAAAATGATGAAATAATACTTAACATCGGCGAAAGTAACCGCATGAAAGATATCACTATTTTAGGATACAACCACAAACCCGAATATACTTATTCAGATAATCAGCTTATAATAAAGGTATTAAAAACACCTTTTGCCGTACCTGTATACAAAGTAGAATTTGATGATATTCCCGTCTTCCCCAAAGAACCTTTGCAAAATGGAGATACATTATCTCTTGGCGCTTTATGGGCAGGTAAAGTCTTAAAAGACAATGAAAATTCCACACCGACAAAACTCAAATATGAAAAGAGTACGTTTATTCCCGACTACGGCAAAAACGGACTTGCAATAAACAAAAACTGTCACGCGTATTTTTGGGATGATTGCAAAGAAATTATGTGTTGGGATGCTTGTTTTGAAAAAGAAGGTGAATATTCCGCAACCCTGATTCATGCATCATTTACACCTGAGGAAGAATATAAAAAAGATAATATGTGTGACTTTAAAATTACTGTTAACGGTGTCACCAATGATGTTAATATGAAAGAAGAAACCTCCCGTTACTCAATCAGCAGAACATCAAATGCATATAATTTAAGAATCTGCCACAATGCAGGCATATTTACAATCCCTAAACCGGGAAAATATCGTATATTGCTTGAACGCAGCGAAAATGGTGAAAGTACACCTGTAACAAGTATCGAATTCAAACAAATATAAGGAGAGATGTTGTTTTGATTTTTTCAAATATTGAAGAAACAAAAAAAATGCAAATTAACCGTTTGTGGGGCAAGATTTCATTGTCCGAATGTGACAATTATATAATTGAATATTCAA
Source organism: Clostridiales bacterium (assembly GCA_015056125.1). Classification (GTDB taxonomy): domain Bacteria; phylum Bacillota; class Clostridia; order Christensenellales; family Aristaeellaceae; genus RUG563. The sequence continues at coordinate 9,770 of SVGW01000017.1, forward strand.
AAGGTAATAATCTAATAGTTTGTAAAAAAGCTAATAGAATTACTGTTACTTATGCAAATGATTCGCAGCTTTTCCGTTCAGTTATGCTTTCTGCAGAATTAATCAGCGATGGAGTTGACAGAGAAATATGTGAGACTGAGCAATTTGAACGAAAAGGCGTAATGATTGATTTATCCCGCGCAGGGGTAATGAATATTGATACTATTAAAAATTATATTGAATATATGGCTCTTTGGGGACTTAATTCTCTTATGCTTTATATGGAGGATGTTTATGAGGTGGATGATCTTCCGTATTTTGGATATATGAGAGGTAGGTACTCAAAGGATGAACTTAAGGAAATTGACAGATACGGTCTTTTGTACGGTGTGGAGATTATTCCCTGCATACAAACTTTAGGCCATTTTGAACAGTATATAAAGTGGAGTGACGGAAGAAAAATATCCGATACCCCTTCTGTCATTATGCCCGGTGCTGAAGAAAGCCTTGAATTTATAGACAAGCTTTTGTCCACTGTTTCGGAATGCTTCACTACAAGACTTATTCACATAGGAATGGATGAGGCGTGGGGTATAGGTAGCGGAAATTACCTGAAAAAATATGGATTTGAAAATCCGACGAAAATATTCTGTGATCATCTTGCAAAGGTTAAAAAATTGACTGAAAAATACAATTTCAGACCTATGATGTGGAGTGATATGTATTTTCGTCTTGCTTCCTCATCAGGACAATATTATGATACTGAAGTTAAGTTTGATGATTTTGTCAAAAAACTTGTGCCCGATGATATAGGGCTTGTATATTGGGATTATTACAACAGCAAAGAAATAGTTTGCAATATGCTAAAAAAACACCATGAGCTTACTCATAACATAGTATTTGCAGGTGCTGTATGGCTGTGGGCAGGTTTATTGCCTGACTATAAACTTACAGTTGATTCAACAAATGATGCTCTTAATATGTGCAAGAAAGAGGGAATAAAAAATGTATATGCAACCATATGGGGAGATGACGGTTGTGAAACGGATATACATTTTTCTCTTCCTGGTATTATGCTGTACGGTGAACACTCATACAATAAGCATGTTGACCGTGGAATACTGAACAAAAGACTGAAGTTACTTTTTAATACTGATATGGAAGTGTTTGAGCGTATATCCAAAGCACTTTATCCAATCGAAAACTTCTCACCCCAAAAACGAACTGTGCTTTCGGCCAAACACATTGTGTACAACGATATTCTATGCGGTCTTGCAGACTACGAAATGAGAAATGACGAATTACCGCTGCTTTATAGAAAGCTTTATGAAGAATTTAAAGCCAATTCAGAAAAAGATGGAGTATTTAAAGAATGGTTTGAATATGTTGCAACGATATGTAATATCTGTTGTATAAAAACTGATGTATCTATTAAACTTTGCGATGGTTGCGGCAATAGAGAAGTTCTTATAAACGTGGCAGAAAATTTACTTCCAGAACTTTTAAATGAATATTCAAAGCTCAAACATATTCACTTTAAAATATGGCATAAATCCTATCGCCCGTTCGGCTTTGAAATAGTAGACGGAAGATACGGATGGGCAATGGAAAGAATACGAACTGCAATTATGCGCATAAACGGATATCTTGACGGAACCTTTGATTCACTACCTGAGCTATCAGTGGAAAAACTACCTTTTGCAAGTAAATCATATTTTACTAAGCACACAAGTATAGCTTCTGCATTTATGCCCAAAGGTTGGTAATAAAAAAATTTGAAACTCTGCGCTAATATGAACCAAAAGTGATATAGTCCCCATAGAGTAGACACACGAAAAAACAAAATTTCGAGACTACTCTATGGGGACTATATCAGATGCTTGAATGTAACATCAGAACAGTTCTTTCGATTTCTTACTGTCAGGGCTTGTCCTCCAGTGAAACGGCCTACCGCAGCCCATTTTTCTATGATGTTGTTCTTACAGGATCGCAGCATTCCAAAATGCTGCTTTCAGAAACCCAGTATTTTCAAGGTGTTTAGGTCTTGTTGTTCTTATGCAATCGCAGCATCTGCCGCCATATTTTCATGCAGATCGGTGATGGGATCGCCCTTCACCTGCAAATAGGCCGCATTGAAGGGATGGCCGGCAGCGGACTGGAGATATACGCCGTTGGTGTGATCCACAAAGGAATCATCAATGCCGGCGGCTTTGATTTGAGCAATGCTCATGCGGCAGGTGAGCTGGCGCACCACGCTGCCCACCATCTCAAGATGGGCCAGTTCTTCCGTGCCAATATCGGTGAGCATGGCCTTGGCTTCGGGATGAGGCATATGATAGCGCTGAGAAAGATAGCGCATGGAGGCAGCCAATTCCCCATCGGCGCCGCCAAACTGAGAAATGATCACCTTGGCCAGGCGGGGATCGGTGGCATTGATATTCACAGGAAACTGCAATTGCTTTTTATAAATCCACATTTTCTCTTCCCCTCCTTACTCCGCACAATTGGGGCAGCAGCCATCCCAAGGCCAGGGATCTTCCACCCAGCTCCAGCAAATGGGGCAGCAATCCCCATTCTGACATTCGCAGCCGCAGGTGCTATCCATCAGTTCATCCAGATTGCCGCAGGAAGAGCAGGCGGCATTATCCATCCAATCCAGGGCGCTGCCGGAAAGCTCTTCGCATTCATTGGCGCAATCCAGATCAATGGAAGCATAATTGGCGCAGTTGGCCTTTTTGATCAGCTGATAATACAGCTTAAGCGCACAGCGATCATTGGGATGGGAATTAAGATACAGGCGGATTTCCCAGGCCGCGAAGGGCAGGGTATAATCATGCAGAGACTTTTCATGCATTCCGGCCACAGGCGCAACCTCCCCTCACGCCCGTAAAGGGCTTATCCAGTTCGGGAAACAGGGTGCCCGCGAAAAGGGCCTGCTCCAGAGAATAGGCATTTTTCAGGCACTGCATGGGCACGTAGGCCATGGCCAGGGCCAGGTTCTGGTTATTATTGCTGCCGGTGCGAATCATCCGGCCATTATCCCGGTTCGCGCCGGAGCGATCTATGGTCATCGCATAATCCATCATGCGCAGCCTCATTTCTTTTTTCTTTTCGGGTGATTTGCCTCACCCCTTCCACTCTATGCACTGCGCTTGCCTGCGTGCAAAAAAAGAGCGTCCAAATTGAACGCTCTCAGTATTTCACTTGCTCATCCTTTTTCATCCCGAATTTTTTTCCATATGAAGGAATGGGCATCCTGTGGATAATGAAGCAGAGCCGTAGTAAGCGGACTATACTGCCCTTTGCCATCCTTCATGGGAATCCATTCCTCCAGTGCCGCCGCGCCCTCCTCCATAGAAGCAAAGAAGGAAACGGCCACATCGGCATGGGCAGCCATCCAGCCCATCATGCCCAGCTCAGCTGCGCTGCCAAGAACCAGCACATATACCCTCTCTTCCGGCGCTCGATTCGCCAGCATATCGTTTAATAAGCCGATCATTTCCTCCTGGGGACGAATATCATTCTGCCCATCCCGCTTATATCGGGAAAGAATTTCAATCGCATCGCATAAAAGCAGGTTTTCTCCCGGCCCGCAAGCCTCCGCCAGCGCGCTGCCCGCTTTTTTATCATGGGTAAAAATATGGGCTGGCCTTTGCTCCTGCTGCCCCTCTCTTAATACCAAAATAGCCGCAGGCGGCGCAATATATATGCCCTCCACCTCCGGATTATTCTCCTGCAATCGCTTTCCTGCCGGCACATGCCACTGCCGTTGCCGGGATAGAGCAATTCCATGCCGCCGAAGCACTCTCCACACCGCATCATCCGATGCCTGCAGCGCTTGGGCCAAAGCCGCGCCATCCCATCGATTCTGGCCGGAAGGCGGCGCCTGCTCCAGCATTTCAAATACCCTTTTTTCAAATTCCTCATCATAGATCGGCGGCTTGCCCGTACGGGGCTTATCCCGCAGCCCGGCTATGCCCTCTTTGGTATAGCGGCTACGCCACCTGAAAATCATGCTGCGGCTCACGCCGAAATTACTGGCGATTTCTTCTGCCGGAATCCCATCCAGGCATTCCAGAATAATCTTTGCCCGGCACGCCACCCGGGCGTCCTCCAATGGATTCTCCGCCAGCGTTTCCAGGCGCTTGCGCTCCTCATCGCTGCAGATCAATTCCATCATTTTCTTGGCCATCTCTTAAAACCCCGTCTGTGCAGTGATTGGCCGTGCTTCCTCTGCGCTGTCAATCACTCCATGAATTTATACAGCATCCTTTATATAAATACCGGCGCACGGCATACCATGCGCCTTCTTTTATACCATATTATTATACAATCTTTTGTTCCTTTTGTCGCGAGGTTTTCACACAAAATAATGTGTTTCTTTGAAGAGATTTCCGCGTTTCTTGCATTTTCACAGGGGAATTATTGCATTTTCTTTGTTTCCATGCAATTATAGCAAAATAGGAACCGAAGCGTCCAAGGCCATGCTATCCGGTGTCACGCAGCAATCATAGGCCATTATGCGAACGCCCGCTTCCTGTGCTTTTTTCAACGCATCCCCAAAGGCAGGGTGGGTTTTCCGATTGGGGGTAAAATAGCGCACATTCTTCATCTGGATCACCAGCAAGAGCACTGCCTCCCGGCCGGGGCCCACCCATTTTTCAAGTTCTTCCAAATGGCGGATGCCTCGCTGGGTGGGAGCGTCCGGAAACAGCACCACGCCCTTTTCTTCCAGCGTAACCCCCTTTACTTCCAGATAGATTTTTCGCTCCTTCGTTTCCAGATAAAAATCCATCCGGGAATCTCCAAGCCTCACTTCGGGGTACAGCAGCGTAAGCCCCGGAAATAAATGAGGAATCGCTTCCGCTGCGGCGCGGTTGGGGGCCTGACTATCCATATTGATCAGCCTTTCCCCCTTCATTACCGCCACCAGATCGCATTTTGTTTTCCTTTTTTCATTGGATGATACGGAAAGATACACCTTTGCTCCCGGCACCAATAGTTCCCGGCATCTGCCCGTATTTTTCACATGGCAAATTTCTACGCCTTCTGCCGTTTCCACATGGGCAATAAAGCGGTTGGGGCGGGATAGAAAGGTGCCCTCCATCACCCGATCATACAGCTTCACGCAATTTCTCCCTTATCTTCCGGTATGCCCAGCATTATTCTTTTGCCAGGATTCCGGCCGCGCTTTCTTCATCCAGATACAAAATAAAATCGGGATGCTCTTTCAGCAGAGTAGCCGGCACCAAATTGGTGGTTTCCTTGGCCAGCACAGTATTTTTTACTGCCTCCGCCTTCACCGGATAAGGCACGCAGGAAACGATGCGCCGGCACTGCATAATCTGCCAAGGCGTCATAGAAACGGCCTGCCGGGGCACGTCCTCCAAGGTTTTAAACCATCCTTCGCCCATCTGCTGGCGCTTGCAGCGCTCATCCAGATTCACAATGATATAAGCATCCCGCACGTCAAAATCTGCAGGCGGATCATTGAAAGCAATATGGCCGTTTTCGCCGATACCGATCAGGCCGATATCCACCGGAGATTTGCGGATTTCTTCCGTCAGCTTTTCGATGCCCTCCCGGGTGCCGTCCACAAAATGCACGGCCTTCAGGGGCCCCACCAAATCCACAAAGCGCTCCTTCAAATATTTGCGGAAGCTGGCGCCGTGGGTTTCCGGCAGATCCACATATTCATCCAAATGGAACATTTCCACGCAGCTCCACTTGATTCCCGGTTCCTTCACCAGGGCCTTTAACGTATCAAACTGGGAGGCGCCGGTAGACAGCACAATCCTGGCGCTGCCTTGATTTTGAATGCATTCCCTGAGCACCTGGGCCACGTGCTTGGCTGCGCTGATCCCCAATGCCTCGCTGTTTTTGCAAATTCTGATTTCCATATTATTCACCTGCCTGTTTTTTATCATTATACCACATTTCATCCCGCTTGGAAAGAGGAAAAAGCCGGTCTACCCATGGTTTTTCTCTCTTCCAACGCCCGGAATCACTTCATAGCTGTTTTTTCTTGCGCCCGTTCCACGGCGCGCAAGTATTGCTTTTCAAATTGCTTAACGGCCTGCTTGCTGATCTTCCGAAAAGGGGTGAGCAGATCAAATGCATGAAAGCCGGTGGGATACACATCCACTTGGGCCGATATGCCGGCTTCTTTTAGTTGTTCCACATAAGCCAGCGTTTCGCAGTAAAAGGGCTCTTTACTGCCCACAAAAGTATAGCAGGGAGGAAGATGGGCATAGTTTCTCTGCCGGGCGGGGGCAGCATAAGGCGAGGGCGAGCCAATGATGTGCGCAAGATACTTTTTCCAGGCGCAGCGATTAAAAAAGGTGTTCCAGGGCAAGCGATAATTGCGCCGGGAGGAATCGGTATCCCGATCATCCAGCATGGGATACAGGGGCATTTGGAAAGCAATTTTGATATCGCTGAAATCACGCACCGCCATGCACAGCGCTGCCGTCAGCCCGCCGCCTGCACTCTCCCCTCCCACCATGAATAGATCGGGGTTCACGCCCAATTCATCCGTATGCGCATGAAGATACTCAAGGGCATGATAGCAATCCTCCAGCGCCGCAGGATAGGGCGCTCTCCCCGCCAGACGGTATTCCGGCGCAATCACCACCGCCCCATACTTTTTCACCAGGTTGACAGCGCGGGACAAATAGATCATCTCTGCCATACCGGTCACATATCCGCCGCCGTGAATCCACAAAATGCCCGGCGTTTTCTCTCGAGGCTGAGCGGCCAAAGCAGGGCGAAGGATCAGCATTTTCATCTCCCGTCCATTTGATGGAATCTGGATTTTCTGAGCAGTATATCCCTTTGCCATAGGCATTCCTCCTTTCATTCCGATTTTTCCACCCGGGAATAATACAGCACGCCGCCGATAATCAGCACGCCGCCGATAATCAGCACGCCGCCCAGCACCTGCAGCAAAGAGGGCATTTCGCCAAAGAGAAAAATCGCCAGCACCGACGCCGCCACGGGCTCACATAGCTTGCCCATCCATTCCTGCTGCGGAGCATGCTTACATAAGCGGAAAAAATTTGAATCCCTGCATTTATTATAGATGAAATCATGCGGCAGATCAAGAAAGAATCCTTCTTCGCCTTTCTCCGTCTGGCAATAGCCTCCAAGAAAAACCCATCATTTACAGGCGATCATTCTATTTGTAGCGCATATTGGAGGACAAGCGCCGACATCCTATTTGCAAGAGGTGAGAAAATGGACTCAGTATGGACCAAAACGGCACAGCTTCCATCCTTTCAGCCGCTTAGAGAAGATATCAAAGCCGATGTGCTCATCATCGGCGGCGGGCTGGCGGGGCTTTTGTGCGCTCATCGCCTGGCACAAGCGGGCGTGGATTATGCATTGGTGGAAGCGGACACCATTTGCAGCGGCATTACGAAGAACACCACCGCAAAAATCACATCCCAGCACGGGCTGATATATGATGAACTGATTCGCAAAATAGGCATGGAAAAAGCAAGGCTCTATCTGGAAGCCAACCAGCATGCCATACGGCAATACAGCCATTTGTGTAGGCATATCGAATGTGATTTTGCCCAGCAGGATGCCTTTGTCTATTCCCTGGATGACCGGCGGAAGATTGACAGGGAATTGGAGGCTCTGCTCCGGCTGAATTTTGATGCAACCTTTGAGAAAGATTTACCTTTGCCATTTCCTGTTGCCGGAGCAGTACGCTTTGCGCATCAGGCGCAATTTCATCCGCTGAAATTTGTGGCCGGGCTTGCGAAAAATCTACGCATCTATGAGCATACCAAGGTGCGCCAACTGATGCCGGGAAAGGCTGTTACGAGCAGCGGAACAATCACAGCGGACAGGATCATTATCGCCACGCATTTTCCCCTGCTGAATAAACACGGCGGTTATTTTATCAAGCTGTACCAGCACCGTTCCTATGTGCTGGCCTTGAAAAAAGCACCGGTTTTTGAAGGGATGTATCTGGATGAAAATGAAAAAGGGCTTTCCTTTCGGCATGATCAGGATATGCTGCTCCTGGGCGGCGGCAGCCACCGCACCGGTAAGCAGGGTGGCAACTGGCAGGAGCTGGAGCAATTCGCAAAGCAGCATTATCCCCGGGCAGAAATCGACGCCCGCTGGGCCACCCAGGATTGCATGACCTTAGACGGCATACCCTACATCGGTCAATATGCGAAACACACGCCCCATCTGCTTGTGGCCACAGGCTTCAATAAATGGGGAATCACTTCTTCTATGGTGGCGGCGAATATTCTAAGCGATTTGGTGCAAGGAAAACAAAATCCCTATGCCGACGTATTTAATCCATCCCGGAGCATCCTGCATCCTCAGCTTTTCCTGAATGCTGCCGAAACCACCCTGAACCTCCTGACGCCCACCATCCCCAGATGCCCCCACATGGGCTGTGCTCTTCAATACAACAAAGCCGAGCATTCCTGGGACTGTCCCTGTCACGGCTCCCGCTTCTCCAAAAACGGCGCCCTCATCGATAACCCCGCGACCGATGATAAAAGGATGTGATCATTTTGTCCAACCGATTGCTTCATGAAACCAGCCCCTATCTCCTTCAGCACGCAGAGAACCCGGTGGATTGGTATCCTTGGGGAGAGGAAGCCTTCCGCAAGGCCAAGGAGGAGGATAAGCCGGTGTTCCTCAGCATCGGCTACAGCACCTGCCACTGGTGCCATGTGATGGCTCATGAGAGCTTTGAAGATCAGGAAATCGCTGATCTTCTGAACCGCCATTTTGTTTCCATCAAGGTGGATAAGGAAGAACGCCCGGATGTGGACACCATCTACATGGCCGTTTGCCAGGCCTTCACCGGCAGCGGCGGCTGGCCCACCAGCATCTTTATGACGCCGGATCAGAAGCCCTTTTTCGCCGGCACCTACTTTCCCAAGCGTTCCCGCGGGCACATGATCGGCTTTCAGGAATTGCTGCAAATCATCCACGAAAAATGGACGGCCGATCGTTTTGCCCTTTTGCGGCAGGCGGATGAATGGCTCACCCATCTGAAACAAAGCGATGCTGCGGAAAATACACCCACTGCCAATCTGCAGGAAACTGCCATTCAAATTTACAAACGCATTTATGATCGTAAAAACGGCGGTTTTGGCCGTGCGCCCAAGTTTCCGGCGCCCCATAATCTTTTCTTTCTGATGACGTATCATGAGCGATTCGGGGATGAAGAATGCATGCAGATGGCGGAGCATACCCTGATACAGATGTATCGGGGCGGCATGTTTGATCACGTCGGCTTTGGTTTTTGTCGCTATTCCACCGATGAACGTTATGTGGCGCCCCATTTTGAAAAAATGCTCTACGACAATGCACTGCTCATGATGGCGTATTGTCAGGCGTATGGTATCACAAAAAATCCGCTGTATCTGGATATTGCGGAAAAAACAGCAGCTTATATTCTCCAGGAGATGACCTCGCCAGAGGGTGGCTTTTACAGCGCACAGGATGCGGATAGCGAAGGAGAAGAAGGAAAATATTATCTTTTCACGCCCGATGAAATATTGCACGTACTTGGAAAGAAAGAGGGCCGAGCGTTCTGCAAGCACTTTGATATTACGACTTCCGGCAATTTTGAAGGCAAGAGTATTCCCAATCTGCTGCACAGCGATCCGAAGGAAAAAACGTTTGATTCATTTACGGAACAATTATATGCCTACCGGAAGGAGCGCCATTCTCTGCATCTGGACGATAAAATATTGACAGCGTGGAATGCTCTGATGATCGCCGCTTTTTGCCGGCTGTATCAGGTCAGCGGAAAAGATCATTATCTGGATGCGGCCAAGCGAGCAGATCAATTTCTGTCAAAGAATCTCATGGAGGGTGGCACGCTGTATGTCAGCTATCGCAAGGATAAGTGTGGAGCAAGAGGGTTTCTGGATGATTACGCGGCATATATCTTTGCCCAATTGGCCCTGCATGGGGTTACGCTGGATGGGGCTTATCTGGAAAAGGCACGGCAGATGTGCCGTGAAATAAACCGCCTATTCCGGGATGAAGAAAACGGCGGCTATTTCTTCTACGGGGCTGATCATGAACCGCTGATTCTGCGCCCCAAAGAAACCTACGATGGAGCCATCCCCAGCGGGAATTCCCTGATGGCGTGGAATCTGTGTCGCCTGTATCAGTTGACGGGAGAAGCAGCCTATGAGCAGGATGCAAAGCAACAATTGCACTTCCTGGCAAAGGAGGCAGCCCAGGCACCAACAGGGCATGCGATGTTTCTTCTGGCATCTTTGAACTTTGAAACCCCTCCGCCTCAGGTTGTGGTTGTACAAGATATCGAAACAAAAGCGTCCAAATTGCCTTTGCAGCTGCCCCTGGATACAGCGGTAATCCTGCAGGATAAGAGCGGAAATTATCCAATGAAAAATGGAAAAACCACCTACTATATCTGCCATGGCCATCATTGCCTGCCGCCCACAAACGACCTTTCCATGCATGACCTCACTGGCAGATGGGAACGCTGAAAGCGAGGTGATTTTATGGCCAAGCAAGGCATGGCAAGACCCAACTGGACCCATACCAAACCCCAAAACGAAATGCCGCCCGTGCCCGAAATTCAGGGAAAAGCCAGGAGCGGCAAGAAAGCCGCTCCTCCCATCGTCGGCGGCACATCCGGCCCCAGCCAAAAAGTATTCCATACGGAGCGCCCCATTTCTCCAGCCTACAAAGAGCTGGATCACGATCTTGCCCGGGATAACATGGAAAACGACCTGCCAGACGCTGATTTGCAGGATTTGTAACATAAGTATGATACATACCCATCCTGCTGCGCAGTTTATTTGCACCTTACTGGCAAATGATCCCTCCCTGCGGAGGCGAATAAAAGTTTCTTCCATGGAAAACCTATGGCTGACACCAGGTAAGGAGGCGCATCTATTTTGAGAGCAACTGGCATCGTCCGCAGAATTGATGAATTGGGCAGAGTGGTTATTCCTAAGGAAATCCGGCGAACCCTGCGTATCCGCGAGGGCGACCCGTCACAGATAACAGGGAAAGCGTGGGAGCAGTTTTGTTTTGCAATGAGTGATCTGGCTAAGAGGGCTGGGTGGTGATTGTACATAGCGACGAATGAAAGGGTTCAAGCGATGCGTAAATACAGCGGGTGTGCAGAGGATATTCCATGAACGAGCACCATTTCCATAGGAGGAAAATAAGTAACCAGGGAGAATAATATATAATAGAAAGGAGGCGTTTACATGACTTTGGTTGAGAAAATCGCCTTTGAGGCCGGTACGCTCCAGCCTCAGACGCAACAGCAAGTGCTGGACTTCGTCGCTTTTTTGAAGCAGAAGGAACAGCAGGCCCTGGAAGCCGACATGGACGCCATCATCGCTGAGAACCTTCCTGCTTGGAAGGAGCTTGCCAAATGAGCTGGCTGCCAACGATTGACCACATCTTATTGCTTCACCAGAAGATGATCACCTGCTCCGGCGGTTCCGCAGGTGTTCGCGACCGTGGCCTGATCGAAAGTGCTTTGGCCCGTGGTCAGGCTTCTTTCGGGGAAGTTGAGTTATATCCTGCCATTGAGCAGAAAGCCGCCGCCATTGGCTGCGGCTTGACGCAAAATCACGGTTTTGTGGATGGCAATAAGCGCATCGGTATGGCTGCTATGCTGCTGATTTTGCGCCGCAATGGTGTGAAACTTGCTTATGCACAAGAGGAACTCATCGAACTGGGATTGGCCGTTGCACAAGGAACGGCCAATGTAAAAGAAACAACAGAATGGATACAGGCACATACTATTTAAACAAAAAATTGCCCCAAAAAAAGAGCGGTTCGCCGCTCTTTTTTGCTATGGTTCATTTGCAATGCGCAAGAGACCACGTAAGATAATACTCAATATACAACGTGCGCCGGATGCAATGGAGGATGGCATACTCTATACCGCTGCACAGATCATGGCGGCACTTGCACCAGCCCATCTGCCCTGATATATGCCTGCAGGCAAAAAATGAAGCAATCATTTCTTTTTGTACGTCTGATGGGCATTCCAGGGCAGGGTGATACAGGTGGTGAAGCCGTTTCCGGGCTGAGAATGCAGATGAATACCGTATTCCGGTCCGTAAAGCAAGCGAATCCTCGCTGCGCAGTTTTTCAGGCCTACCCCGTGCTTATCCTGGGAAATGCCGTCTGTTTTCAGCAGCGCATTCAGCCGATCAATTTCCTTGGCATCCACTGTTTTCCCATTATCCCAGATGAGAATCACCAGTTGATCCTTCCTGTGTTCGCTGGTGATGCAAAGCCGCTGGCCGCTCTGGGCCTCAGGAAAGCCGTGAAAAAGGGCATTTTCCACCGGCGGCTGCAGCAGAAGCTTGGGCAGGGGCATGTTCATAGCCTCTTCTGATACTTCCACCATCAATTCAAAGCTGCTGTGCTTGCGCATACGGAAAATATCGCAATAAACCTTGAGAAATTCCAGTTCTTCCCGGAGAGTCACCGTATCATCAATTTTATCCACGCCATAATTCAGGATGCGGATCAGCTGACGGATCGTGCTCAGGGCCACTTTGGAATTATCCCGCAAAAGATAGGTAACGGCGCAGCTTAAAGAATTGCTGATAAAATGGGGAGAAATCTGGCTCTGGAGCAATTTCATTTCCAGCCGGGATCTTTCCTCCTGGGTTTCCCTCTCCTTTTTTACATAGATATCGATACGCTTGAGCATATCTTCGATGCTGCGGCTCAGCTTTCCTATTTCATCCCGGCTCTTGGTCAGCCGGGCAGGCAGGCTGATATTATTCGTGTTCTCGATCTGGTCCAGGCTTTTGCTCAATTGGATCACCGGCCAGGAGGAACGCCGCCCGATCAACAGGCTGATGATGAATACCACAGGGAAGCAGAGGATGATCAGCATTTTTATATCGTTAAGGGGCGTGGCAATGCTGAGCGGATACCGATTGCTTTCCACCATCAGCACCATCCGCCAATTGACTTCGCTGACCGTTCCTACAAGCATCAGTATATTTTCATAGGTGTGGGGCGATACAGAGCCGTTCATGGCATAAGTGCGGGCCTCCTCAAACAGGGAATGGGACGGACGCACCCCAAGCGACCCCGGACCATGAAAGGTTTTCATGCTATCGGTATGATACATGATCAAATCGCCGTCAGTGCTGTACAAAGCAAAGGATACATTCGCCCCTACAATTTTTTTCACGCTTTCAACAAAATTGGCGCTCTTGAATTCCCCGATCAAAACAGGGCGTGAACCATCCGGGAAATTCATCTGCACAGCTGCCGCCACAGTATCCTGCTGCACCATACGGGAAAAATAAGGTGCTGTTACGGTGAAAGTAATGATGTCCGATTTGAAATCAATCTTCGGCAATTCATATTTCATGGCGTCAAATACATACTGTTTTCCGCAGATCACCCGTCCATCCTCATATTGAAGATAGAGATTATCAAAGATCCCATTGGCATTGGCATAGTTTTCCAATGTCCGGGAAATCTTTTCTTCATCGTTGTTCTGCAGGATCCGATCCTGAGAAATAGTGGTAATGGCATTTTTCGCATAATCCAGGTACAGATTGGTATATTCCAATGCCCCGGCCAAATCTTCCGCAATGGAATCATTCAGGGTGCTTTCCACCGCCACATCCAGGATATTATTGGTTGATATAAAAAGACCAATCACCAAAATCAGCAGTAAGCAAAGCACCAAAGAAAAGCATTTCAGGAAAAAGGAGCCTCGTTCTGTCTGTCTCATTTTCCTTCCTTTCTGGTGCTTTGAGGAGTGCACCCAAAGTGCGCCCGGTACTGCTGAATGAAATAACGGTAATCCGAAAGGCCCACCCAGCGCATCACTTCCGTTACGCTCATGGATGTGGTGAGCATGTATTGATGCGCCTTTTCCAGCCTTACCTCATTGAGGTAGGCCCGAAAGCTTCTGCCCATACGCTTTTTGAAAAGATTGCCGAAATAATTGGGCGTATATCCTGCCTGGTGCGCCGCATCCCGCAGAGTAATATTCAAATGATAATTATTGTGAATATACTGCAGCGCCTTATCCAGCACCTGATCCTGGCCCGGCCGGATCAGGGTTTTCCCAAATTCCTCCACGCATCCGATCAGGGCATTAATAGACGGGGCATGCACCACCCGGGGGATCATCTGCTCCGTTTGCCGTGCGCCGCTTTCCAGGAGCCAGCGAACCACGCCCATGCGCACATTGGCGGGATGCATCTTCTTTTCTTCCCGCAGCGCCCTCCCGTTACTGGAAAGAAAAGCAGCCAGCGCTTCCGGAGCCATGCCGCTGATCTCCCGCAGCAGCGATTCCTCCAGCAGCGTATTTTCCACCAGCAGCGTTTCATCCGGAACAGCCGCCTTCCAGGGAATGGCCTGATAAAACAGTGCCTGATGCGCCCCCTCTGCCAGGAGAGCAATTTCTTCTTTGTTCATGGCCTGCTTTCCCAGGGAAGCATAAATCTCTTGCCCAGGAAAGAGATATTGCATTTCGGACAGCGCCTTCTGAAAGAAGGAGAAGAACTCCTCCGGAGATCGGCCGGAGGAAAGAAAATAAACCGTATCCGTCTTTTCTCCGGGAAGCCAGAAAGTATCCCTTCCCAGCTTTTCTGCCAGCGCATCAAGCATTTTTTCATCTGCCCCCCAAAGCAGGGCAAAGGCGGCGGGATAAACCGCCTGCCTTTCCGCGCTTTGGGAATCAGAGGACAGAGAAGCGACCGCCCGTTCCACGGCCGCAAACAATTCCTCCTGATCAAAAAGCCCCTTGATCAGGTATTCATGCACATTTTCCCGAATTGCGACCTGAGCATAGGAAAAATCCTGATAGGCGGAAATGAGAATGACCTGGCTGGAAGGGCTTTCCTGCCGCAACGCATGGGTAAGCTGTAAGCCATCCATACCAGGCATAACGATATCCGTGATCAAAACATGGATGGGCTGCTGTTGAATGATAGCCAACGCCTGCCGGGCGGTATTGCATAGCCCTGCCACATGGCAGCCGATCTTCTCCCATTCCAGCTGCCCCAGCCAATCCAGCATGGGAATATCGTCATCCACGATCAACACTTGATAAGGCATTCTCTTTTCCCCCTCTGCTTTTTATGCCTTTTTATGCAGGATCGGGTACATCATGCTGCCTGAGCAAATCCTGCAATTGCCCCACAGGCAATTCATCCACCTTCCATCCGTTCTGAACGCAAAGTGCCGCCGCACCGCCCACGGCCTGTCCGCCCGCCATGCAGATGGACATAGCACGATAGCTGCCATGGGCCACATGGGTGCCCGAGATCATGCGTCCCGAGAGAAAAAGGTTATCCACTTCGTCCGTGATATAGGCGCCGTAAGGAATGGTGTATTCCATGGGCGCCGGCCGATTGTAGGAAGACATCCCCGAGCCTTGGGTGTTATGCACATTCAGGCCCATTTTCGCCCCCGTCACCACCCAATCATCAAATACGCGGCCCGCAAGGATATCCTCTTCCGTCAGGGTCGCCTTGCCCTTGAAATGCCGGCTTTCCCGGATGCCTGCATAGGCTGCGCTGCGCAGCACAAAGCAATTCTCACATCCCGGTGCGTTTTCCCGGAGAAACTTTACAATAGGATACACCTGCTTGCGGCAAATCATCTGCGCCTTGGTATAATCCCAGATATCCGTGCCGTCTACGAAACCGCAGTTGGTCATATTGATGATGGCATTACCGGGAACGGTGGTAGGAATCACGATAATATGCCCAGCCGTGCCGGGGAGCGTTTTCCCGAATGCCTCCATTTTTTCCGGAAGGCCGGGCACCGTAGTGAGATAATGCCTGGAAGGAAGATATACATTGCTCAGCATCACCATCATGGTCATGGGCTGCATGGCGCCGTCCGTTTCCCTGCCCAGATGGAAAGGAACCCCCGCAAGATAAGCAAGCAGGCCATCACCGGTAGCATCGATCCACATGGGTGCACTTACATGCTCCATACCCATGGAGGTAGCGATGCTCACATCCACGATGCGCTTGTCCTCCACCTTTACATCCGCAACCTTCACGCCCAGCAGCACCCGAACGCCCGCCTCATCCAGTTCCCGGATATAAAACTGCACCATTTCCTCCGGGTCATAGGGAAGCCGCCCCCAAGGATCATCCTTGATGATCTTTTCCCTGAGGATTTTGTTGAACAGATAGCATTTGGAAACGCCGCAAAATACATTGATCATGCCCAGGGTGGACATGCCGCCCACCGTTGCATCCTTTTCAATCAACAGGGTATCTGCCCCTGCTTTGGCTGCCTGAATAGCCGCTGCAATCCCCGCAGGGCCTGCGCCGCATACGATCACATCCGCCTTAATCAATAATAACACCTTCCTTTATGATGGCGAAAGGGGGCAAGGGGAATTCCCCCTGCCCCGGATTTTCCGGTAATGATTTAAATTATTTTTCGATGCCCGCTTCTACCAGATTGGCATGCAGGGCTTCATTGTATTCGGCCTGGCCGTATACCTTATACAGGCTGTCGATGAAAGCATCAAATTCATCCAGAGAACGGTTGCCATAGATGAATTTCACCACATTTTCCTGAATGTAGCGCTTCCAGTCTGCCTTGTTGAGGCCGTCCACAGCGGGAAGGAAGCTGGTGTAATCGCCGATACGGGGTTCATAGGCAGCGAATTCCACTTCTTCCTTAATATCCGCAAACTTGGTAAGCAGATATTCCTTTTCCTTGCGGTCGCAAACCTGATGCTGGGCACCGTTTTCCGTTTCACTGGCCAATTCAAGGTTCACATTGATGCTGCCATCTTCATTCACGGTGAAATGGCGGCCCTCAATGCCGTAGGAAACCAGGCGATAGCCGGGGCCATCGGAAATATAATCCAGATACTTGAGCACGCGGGCCAGCTTCACGGGATCCTCCGCCACCTTGGCATTGACCACGTAACCAGCGGAAGTGCGGCCGGGCACCGTATAATTTTCCAGATAGGCATGGCCTTCTGGGCCCTTTACGGTGGGCAGCGTCACCCACTGGGCATCGGGGCACAGGGTACGGAGCTGTTCGCCAAACTGGGATTTGATGAAATTGGCCCAGCTGAAATAGAGCATACCAACCTTGTTCTTATAGATCATTTCATTGAACTGATTATAGTTGGCATAAGAAAGAACATCGGGGTCCACCAGCTTATTATCGATCATCTTCTTGATGAAGGCCAGGGCGTCCTTGGTGCCTTCCACTTCGGCAGAAAGCTTTACGCCATCATCCGTCATGATATAGCTGGTAGGAGCGCCCACGCCGTAAGCGCCGAACACGAAGGGGAACATGGCCGCTTCGCTGCCCGCCGCGCCAGCAAAGCCAGAGAAGCCGATGGTATCATCCACGCCGTTCTTATCGGGGTCGTTGTAGGTGAAGGCATAGGCTACGTCATAGAACTCTTCCAGGGTGGTGGGAGCCTTCAGGTTCAGGGCATCCAGCCAGTCCTGGCGAATCCACAGGCAGCGATAACTGGATACATACTGGTCGGCATCGCGGTAATTCTTATTGCCGATCATATACATATGCCCGTCATAGAGAATGCCTTCCTGCTCCGCAATGCCGGGGAAGGCAGCAGAATAGGTGGGCATATACTGGAGATAGGGCTTGAGATCCAGGAAGAGCCCGCTGGGAGCGAAGGCGTCATACTGAGTTTCGCTCACATAGAAGATATCCGCTACAGAACCGCCGGTGATGGCCAGGTTCAGGGCAGTGTCATATTCTTCCCTAGGCCGGCACACCATATCAAAATCGATATTCAGATCCTTCTGCAGCTGCTGGCGGATGTAGTCATCCTCCAGGTCGCGTTCCGCACGGTTCTGGGCATTGGAGAAGAGGGAAATCGTTACATGCTGGGAAAGATCATTGATATCTATTCCCGTTTCTGCAACGGCCGCAGGCGCCAGCAGCGCCAGCATCAAAACGATGGCAAGAATCTTTTTCATGATTATTCTCCTTTCATTGATACCATTTATACATTTCAGGGTACGCATGTCAAGCCGCCTGTTTTTTCCTCCTTTTCCATTTCAGGCAGATTAGCCCTTCACGCCGCCCAAAGTGACACCTTGGATGAAGTATTTCTGCAGGAAGGGGTATACCAGCATGATGGGCAGCGCCGTTACCACCACAGCCGCCATTTTCAGCGTCATGGAGGGAATTTCCACATCCACTTCAAAAAGCATGGATTCGGAAGAAGCGATGACCCGCTTAAGCAGCACCTGCAGAGTGGCCAGATTGTTATCCGAAATATAATAGACGTAAGCATAATACGTGTTCCAGTAGGAAACGGCGCCAAAGAGCCCCACCGTGCAAAGCGCGGGCAGCGAAAGCGGAAGAAGGATGGAAAAGAGTGTGCGCCATTCGCTGGCCCCGTCAATGCGGGCGGCTTCGATATATCCTACGTCCATCGTTTGGAAGAAAGACTTGAGGATCATCAAATTATAGGAAGAAACTACCCCGGGGATCACCATCGACCAGATGGAATTGAGCATTTTTACTTCCTTGACCACCAGATAGGTGGGGATCAGGCCGGCGGTAAATACCATGGGAATGAAAACCATCATGGTGAAAAAGCCGCGGCCGGGTAGATCCTTCCGGCTCAGAGGATAAGCCATAAGCACGGAAATGAGAAGCTGAAGCGTGGTGCCCACCACCGTAATAAATACGGTTATTCCCAATGCCCGGTATACATTGGATTCTTCAAAGAAGGTTTTATAGCCATCCAGGGTGGGATTCTTGGGAAACAGCACGATCCCATCATTTTTGAGGATCTCAATATAGGGAGTCAGGGAGGAGCTGATCACGTACATCATGGGCAGCAGCACAGTCAAAGCCATAAAAGCAAGCCCGGCATATATGAGCACATCACCCACGGAAAAGCTTCTGCGTTTTTTCACCACAATCCCTCCTCAAAGCGCTTGGCGATCCAGTTGACTGTCATCACCAGAACGAAGCTGATAACCGTTTTAAACAGCGAGACAGCGGTAGACAGGGAATAATTCAGCTGGGTCAGGCCCGTTCTGTATACCCAGGTATCAATGATGTCCGAAATTTCATATACCTGGATGTTATACATAACAAATACCTGATCAAACCCCGCATTCATAATGGAGCCCAGATTGAGAATCATCATGATCACGATGGTGGAACGGATGCCGGAAAGCGTAACATGCCAGATGCACTGCCAGCGATTGGCCCCATCAATACGGGCCGCTTCATAAAGCGTGGGATCGATCCCCGTAATGGCGGCCAGATACACAATGGCGCCCCAGCCGGCCCCTTTCCAGACGGAAGAAAGAACCAGCGTCCAGAAGAAGGGAACATTGGAATTGAAAATCGCCAATTTGACGCCGAAATGCTTATCCAGCAGCAAATTGATCAGGCCGTTGCTCTGGGAAAAAAGAGAAAGCAGAATGCCGTAAATGATCACCCAGGAAAGGAAATGGGGCATATAGACAACGGTTTGCACCACCCGCTTGAATGCCTTATTCCTCACTTCATTCAGCAGAAGCGCCAATACAATGGAAGATACCGTATTAAAAAACAGCTTGGTGGCGCTTAGCACCAGGGTGTTTCGCATGAGCTGCGTAAAATAGGAGGATTGGAAAAACATATAGAAATGCCTGTAAAAGGGCTTTGCCCAGGAACTCCCCCAGATCCCCTTGACAATATTGTAATTCTGAAAGGCGATCACATTGCCCAGAATAGGCAAATATTTGAAAACCACCAGGTACACGACGCAGGGGATCATCATCACATACAGGGGAAGGAATTTTTTCAGATGCCTGATTCCCCTTCTTTTTCCCACTCCGATATTTACCAATGCTCTATTCATAAATCCATACCGCCTCTTGGGCTTCTCCTTTCTGCTTTTGAGCTTTCCTCTTTTTTATATAAACCATTTTATGTTCCCTGCATATATTTTATGGCAAAAGCATCACCTTTGTAAACATGACAAATCAATGATGAATCTGTCGGAAATCAATTATTACTGTACTCCTCCCCTCCTTCATGCTATTCGTCTTGATTTCATGTGCCGTGTTGTTGTGCATGCGCCCATGCTGTCAGCGTTCAGCAGCGAAAGCTGCGCACATTTACTTTAGATTTCAATGCCAGCTGCCGAGTGAATCTGATTGTGAAGAACAATCAAAAACGGTATCTGCAGGTGGTGACACGGTACGAACTGCCGGAGGAAATGAAGTGAACAGAGATAAGGAAGCCTTGCGTGTACAGAGCTTCCTTTTTGCTGGTTTCGGGTGAGCTTATTTGGCCATCTGCATAATTACTGTGTCTAATGGCAGTTTATGTACAGCTGCATATTTGAAAAGCTTGGCAGCAAGATCCGAAGGATGCAAGTTCTTCATCTCTTCTACTTCAAGATTCAGTCCAGCAGCCATATTCTTCTCTGTGTGGAAATACGTTTCGAGCATGTGAGTCCTTAACAAAGTAACGAATTTCTCTTCCGTAAGAAACATACGTATGCCTCCTGTTTTTCTTTTTTCAAGTGGGATATTCTTGCGTTGCAACACCAGCAATGCGCCTCCTTTCATTCGCTTTGTCATTAAAGCATGCAAGAAACCACGCAAGATAACACTTAAGATACGACATCTGCTGGATACGACACGTTTGATTGAAGCAAGCACAGATGATTGATAAATCACCTGCAAGGTGATAAAATGACATTGTATATAGATAGCTTCTTTCGACCTGTACATAGGGGTGATAGCATGAAGAACGAAAAAAGCACTTCTGAACAGGTGCAAGAAATGAATGTTCTTTCGACAACCGGTGTAAAGGACATTCGTATTTTTGTCACCGATGCAGACAGGTATGGTTCGGTGATAGCCGATATGAGTGACTTTTTTTCTGGATATATACAGAGTCAGACAGCTACTTTGAGTAATCTCTGCGCAACAGAAGTTGTCGCTTCATTTCCGATGGCAGACATTGCCATCATGGGCGATTTGATCCATCATGCTGAGATGCTTACTGCAGGTGAATATACGTTTCTTCCCGACTTTGACAAATTGCCCATAGCAATCAAGTCTAAGCTCAAAAAAGGACTATATACCATCGGAAAATCAAAACAGGTAGATGGAAATTGGCGTCCGGTAATTCTTGATGAAAACGGCGTGCGCGTTAAAGACATCACTTTGAAACGGGTGCTGAGTAATCCTGATGCGTTAGAAACAAGCCGTAACATTGCGAATCAAATGCAGATGCGTCAGATATATGCAAAGCTCAACGAGATTCAGGAGATGCAGGACTATCAAATTGACATACAGCGTAATCAAGCTATCGTAGTCCCATTTTTAAATGCTCGTACCGCAATACTGGATGCGCAGAACAGCTTGACCATCGAAGAACAGCAGAAGCATTTAGAACGAGCATATGATTATCTGGATACAGCAATTAACGGCTTGTATGCTGATATGCGTTCTGTCGGCGACAGACTGGTGAAACAGATTCGCTGGCCCCTTTTCCAGAATCGCAAGCAAATCCAGACATTCATTGGTTTTATTACCACAGATCTACAGTTGGCATCAAAATTTGTTGGTGTTCACTTGCAGGTGTGTGAGCATCTTGGTCGTCCTGATAGCGCTGCAAATTGTTTAGAACGCTATCGCCATAATATGAAATCCTTCTGTAATACAAGTGTGAATACTAAGCGACAAACGCTTGCAAATATTGTTCATTTGTATTTCCCTTATACTGAGAAAAATCGAGACTTTTGGCTTGATTTTTCTGAGGGGATAATCCCTGCTCTGGACAAGGCATCGTGTCTGACAGCAAATAGTGAGATATATCTGGTTTCTACGGAGGATGATCACAATGGCGCAGAATGAAAAACAATGTCTTGTATGCAAAAGATCTCTTTCTGGAAAAGGAAAATACGGAGTGTGTCCGGATTGCATTAACAAATACGGCACCCCCATTGCAGCTTTGACATCTGTTGGTATCGTATTTGTCGGCAAAAAGCTGCTTAAGGGCGGTGGAAAGGTTGTAAAAGCTGCATGGAATATGTATAGAAACATTAAGGGATGATTTTTGTTGCAGGGCAAAGCCATGTACAATTGTCCCAATGAAACCTGTTTCTATTACATGATTGTTGCAGCACCTCCGACAACCGCCCTTCCAAAGACGGCTCTGCCGGCTTTGCGCTGGGTCATCCAATAGGGGCGTGAGCGTCCTGTTGGCACACGACTTTCAATTTGAAAGTGTAGTGTGTTATACCTTTTATGCCCGCTGACGGCGGAAAGGGGCGCGCATGGGGCGGCGCGACGGTTTCTGACGGCAGTCGAGGTCGGGCAAAGCACGACTAACGCAGCCCATTGCTTGCAATGGGCAAGTGTAGCCAGCGCAGCCCTTGTGGCTGTGATGGCCGAAGTAGAAACGGGAGGGTGTGTGATCGAAAGATCGCATACCCTCCCGTTTCGTATGTAGGCGACAGCGTCGCCGGGGGCACAAAAGGGATATCATCCGCCGCAGCGATGATCCCCGCATGCTCCGTTCTGTTCATCTTCTGCGTGTGTCTGTTTCCGCGCTTCGTAGTCGGTTTTCAGATCGTTCATCACATTTCCGAAAACGCACTTCAAGTCTTGCAGTGTTTTGGTGCTGATTCCCATATCCTCGTTTAATGATGCCAGCATGGTTTCTGTAACTTGCTGTGGATCCATTTGAGGAAGGAAGGCCAGCTCGCCCTTCCCGAGACTGTTGGTAAACCGTTTCATTACCTCATCCGTGAATTGAGCAGCCTGTTCCGTGTGATTTTCTCCGACTTGCGACTTGATCTGGCGAATGGCTGTCAGAAAACTATTCTGAAGCCAGGTTTCCTCTGCCTGATAAATGGGAACTTGCGAAGCCTCGACTGTCTGTGCCGTTTGCTGGGCGGCAGGGGTTCCCATGCCTGCCAGCAGACTGCTCAACGCTGCAATCTGCTGGTTTTGCACAGCATATCCAGCCGCAACTGTTTCGTCGAAATACAATACCAAGCGATTGATGATACCTATAAATGTTTCGTTTGTCAGCAACAGATTCACCACATTCGGATGAACCTTGTGCGTATACAGATTCTGTGCCGCTTCATTGGTCAAGCCGAGTTCTGAAGCTGCATGGTTCATTTTGTCCTTAATGTCCGTCAAGCCCAGCAAATAATCTGTTGATACATTAAGGCGTGTCGCGATTTTTACGAGGTTCTCGTTGGTGATGGTCATCGTCTTGCCGCTCATGAAACGGCTGACGGTGCCTTCGTTGACATCCAATAGACGTGCAAGCTCCGCCTGTGTGATTCTGGCCTTTTTCGGATCTTCCACCTCGCCTTTTACAGGTCGCAGCAGATCCCGAATGCGTTCCTGGGTAGTGCTGGCAAGATAATCTATTCTCATGGTGTACCTCACTTCTTAAAGTTGTATAAGAGCATATCGCTATAAATACTAACGATTTACAGATGTAAATTCTCCCACAAGCTCCGCTCAAACCTTGCATTTTTGCAAGAAATTTGGGCGGAGTTCTTCTTTTTTGCAATTATATCAAAAAATCAGTCTATACGCATTTTCAAGCTACACTGATGGTGCGACGTCGTAATTCATTCACAAAGAAGACCACCATCATGAGTATCTACCGAAACGTTAAACAAGCGGTCAGCGTCCCGCAGGTTGCCGACCGCTACGGCATCCCTGTTGATCGCAGCGGCAAGTGTTGCTGCTTGTTCCATCCGGACAAGCATCCCAGCATGAAGCTGAACGATGATTACTACTACTGCTTCGGTTGTCAGGCCAAGGGCGATGTAATCAGCCTGACGGAAAAGCTGTTCAATCTGTCGCCCAGGGAGGCTGCTCAAAAGCTGGCTGCTGACTTTGGCTTGGCTCCCTCTGAAACGCTGAAACAGGCGGCTGCGAAGAAATCTGCCAAGCGTGCTGAGAGAGACGAGCGGGAGTATGTTCTCTCTCTGCTCAATAAAAACATCGATATTCTCCGGCAAATGAAGGAAAACCATGCTCCCAAGCATCCCGACGAGCCGTTCCACGTGCTCTTTGTGGAAGCTTGCAAGTATCTGGAGTTCTTCCAGTATGTGTCCGATGTGCTCAGTTTCGGCCACTCGGCGGACGTTGAGGCTGCCATGAAGTACATCAAGAAGACGCAGATGATTCAGATGCTGGAAAAGGTGTTGGAGGTAAAGAAATGCCAGAACTGAACGCAGTCCCCGACCACCCCGACTGGCTCGACCACAAAGGGCGCATCAATGAGGTGATGTTCGCTGACCATTACCTGTGCCGCCATCCTATGAAGTGCATCAGCGGCAGGCTGTTCACTGTGGACGGCTTAGTGGAGGACGAGAATGCCCTGCGCCGGGAGATCTACGGCATGATCTGCGCCGATGTGACCACCGGCCTTGCCAAGCGCACCACCCAGCTGTTGGAAGCCATCAAGTTGGCCTGCCATGCCGCGCCGCTGCCTGTCCAGACGGACAGAATTCATGTGGCGAACGGTACCTACTTTCTGGACGGACATTTCGAACCTGTAAAGGAATTCTGTCACAACCGCCTACCGGCAGCTTATCTGCCGGAGGCCAAGCAGCCTGTGCAATGGCTCCGCTTTCTGGATGAGCTGCTGGAAGCGGAAGACATTCCTGCCCTGCAGGAGTTCTTCGGCTACGCGTTGCTGCCTGTCACCAAGGCGCAAAAAATGCTGATTCTCATCGGCAAGGGCGGCGAGGGCAAATCCCGCTTGGGACTGGTGCTGCGCTCTCTGCTGGGCGAGAACATGAACACCGGCAGCATTCAGAAGGTGGAAACCGACCGTTTTGCCCGGGCTGATTTGGAGTACAAACTGCTGATGGTGGATGACGACCTGCGCATGGAAGCGCTGACGGAGACGCATCACCTGAAGAGCATGGTGACACTGGAGGATCGTATCGATATCGAGCGCAAGGGCGTTCAGAGCACCCAGGGCGTGCTGTATGTGCGGTTTGCCTGCTTCGGTAATGGCACGCTCCACGCCCTCTATGACCGCTCTAATGGCTTCTATCGCCGCCAGCTGCTCATTACCGTCAAGGAACGCAAGGCAGACCGTCAGGACGATCCGTACCTGATTGAGAAGCTTCGCTCTGAACGGGACGGAATTCTGCTCTGGGCTTTGGAGGGCTTACAGCGACTGATTGCCAACGGCTATCGGTTCACCATCAGCCCACGCATGGAGCAGAACCTTGAAGAGGCGGTCGCCGAGGGCAACAATCTGGTACAGTTCATGGAATCCACCGGCTATATTGTGCTGGAAAAAGACGCTGTGGCTTGCTCCGCCGCTCTTTACCGGGCTTATGGTCGCTGGTGCGACGATAATCTGGAAAAGCCTCTCTCGCAGAAAAGCTTCACCCAGTTCCTTCGCCAGAACGAAAGCACCTATGGCATCACCTACTCCAAGCACGCCATGGGTGATCAGCGTGGCTTCCACGGCGTCCATGTCAAATACCTGAACTAACTGAAAATCATCCGCCCCTGCCGCCCAAGTGCCCACTCCGGCGTGAAGGGCGGCTCGGGCGGGTGAATCCGACTTGATCACAGAAAGGAAACGCAATGGAAAAAGGAATGTATGCGATTCTTCGGTTTGCAAAGCATCAGGGCTATCCGGCCAAGAAGATCGAAGATCACCACGAACGCAACAAAGAGACCTACGCCAGTAATCCGGATATTGATCTGAGCAGAACAGGCGAGAACTTCCACATCATCACCCCGATACAGAAGTATTATGCAGAGATTCAGCAGCGGATCGCTGCGGCACAATGCCGCACCCGCAAGGACAGCGTGCGGTTTGTGGACACGCTGATTGCCGCCAGTCCTGAGTTCTTCGAAGGAAAAACGAAGAAAGAAATCCTCTCCTACTACACCCACGCCTGCCGCTTCATGGAAGAGCGCATCGGGAAGCAGAACATCATTTCTGCTGTGGTTCACATGGACGAGAAGACGCCGCACATGCATCTGGTGTTCGTGCCGCTGACCAGCGACAATCGGCTTTCGGCCAGGGATATTATCGGCAATCGAAAGCAACTGATCGCCTGGCAAGATGATTTCTGGAAGCATATGTCCCAGCGATATCCGCAGCTTGAACGCGGCGAAAGCGCCAGCGAGACCGGGCGTACGCACATCCCCACCCGACTTTTTAAGGAAATGGTGCGCCTGAACAGCATGCGGGACAAGCTGATGGAGCTGCTGACCGAGGTCACGCCTTTCAATAAGGGCAAGAAGGTGGCCGAGATTGAAAATCTGCTGAAACGGTACATCCCCGGTGTGGAGCAGATGCGCACGAAGCTGAAGAAGTACGACGGCGCATTTAAAGAAATGAAGCAGGAGAAAGAGGCACTGCTCAAGCAGATCAACGATTCCAAGGAAAGCACCCTGACCCAGCTGGCCATGCTGCAGAAGCTGCGTGATTACGAAGATCTGCGGCGCACGGTGGATTTCGTCCCTACGGAAATTCTTGAAGCTGCCAGGCAAATGCAGCGGATAAATCACCCCAAAGCGGTGGAAACTATTGCCAAAGGAGAGTGAATCATTTGGAACTGAAAGTGCACGATAACACCAAGATTGTAGAGGTCTGGATGACCAACGCCGAAAAGAATGATCCGGCAGTGCAGGCAAGGATGAAGGAACTCTATGCGAAATACAAGGAGAAAAAGTATACTGTGGCCGTTTTCCATTCCGGCGGCGGTGACTTGTACCAAAGCACCCGGGATCTGCTGGCCTACAACAAGCGGAAGTGCGCAGAACTGGCTGCACAGCGGGCACCAAGGGCACAGATGCCGAGAAGGGCGGTGGGGATGGATAGATAATGGAATGCGAAAGGAGCGGGCGACCGCTCCTTTTCTGCGTTTATAGCATTTCATGCATGATTTGCTGCACACTATTCTTGACATCAAACAAATCAACAAAACGGACTTTTACCGTTACACCGTCCAGAGAAGAAAAGAAAATCTCTTGATCATTAGACACAAACGATGTTAGAGGATAGATAAGCGTCACATTTTGCGCACCATATTTCTTTTGGTAGGCATACATCTGATACATATCCGCTTGCGAAATATCGTAATTCGGTTTTCCTTCTGCCAACAGCTTCCATTTGGTGTCCATCACAAACACAGCACCATCAGATTTTCTGGTAAGTACAATATCTGGCCGCAACTGAAACTGCCCACGTGGTTCATCAAATAAGTGGTACTTTTTGTCCTGAACGGATACGGAGTAAGCATCAGCATTGAATTGCTTGCGCATCAGGGTGGCAATATAGCTTTCAAACAGCGTTTCCATGGGGAACAGGAGAGCAAGCGCCACTTCCGAACCTGCAAAGGATGTGAAGCTTTTTCCCATCAGGAATATTCGGCACCAGAGCAAAGCAGTGTTGTAGTCTTTCATGTTGCGGTCGGGTATGTATCGGGAAAAATCACCCTTGTAATCGCCAGAAACTTCCACAGATGCAAATGCATTCAGCAGCGTTTTCAAATCGCTTTTGTTGCGGGACGATGTAGTCTGCTTGTACAAATACTGTAGTGCCGCTTTCAGCAAGCGGTTCTCCGGGCGATTGGCAGTATAGGCATCGTAAGCCACATAGCTACGTTCTTTGTGGCTATGATTGTACTTGATTTGCTGATCAAATAGCATCTTTCCTTTGAAGAAGGATGCGTTTTCCTCAATGGTTTCATAGCCACATTTCAAGCCACGTTTCACGATAAAGAAGACTTCATCGATGAACATACGGATGAATGCTTCCAGGATATTCAGCTTTGCGATATCCACACTGGATGTCTGAAGCGATTTGAAAGGTGTGTCACGAAGCGTGCGGAGCATATCAACCAGCAGTTTCTTGGTACGCGCGCCGCTCTCATCGTCCTCAACCGCAGAATGAATTTTCGGTAGGATCTCGATGGTCGTCCCGTCGTTCATGGTGATGATGCCAACGTAGTTTCTGGCTGTGATCACCCGACCGATGCCCTTGCGGGCAGAAAGGCCCATCAACTCCAATGCATCCGCATCCCGGTTGTTGTTGGACAGAATAAAATCCTCCAACTGTTTGAAGGTGTGGAGAGGCAGCGTGATGCAGCCGTCAATATGCTGACCTGTGATGAAAGAACTATATTCACGGATTCGATACACAGCAGCCATTCACACCGCCTCCTTTCTCAGCTGTATTTGTTATCAGATCGTCCGATAAGAGTCGATGTTCTCGAATGCCTCATCATTGATCTCATAGGCGTTGCTTTCGTCCAACCCGATGTCCGTGCTGCCGAACAGATCGACATAATCGTTTTCGTGGACGGTGATGAACTGTGTGCTTATATCGGTCTTGCGGGAGTCACCCAGCACCAACCGAATCTTCTCGTAATCCTCGTAGAAATACTCCTGCAGCAGCGGGATGATGTTGTTGCGGAAAATTTCTGCCAGCATTTCCACGGTAGAATTATCTTTGAGCTTGATGAAGTAAGCATGACCGATGGTATGTTCACGGTCATACAGTACCGCAATTCGCTTGTTCATCCGGTTCAGCATATCGCTGATGGACACGCCTTCTACAGTGGCACCATCCAGCACCTGTGCATCAGGCTGCATTTCCCGGAACAAGAAGCGACGACGCAGCGCAGTATCAATGACTGCAATAGAACGATCTGCTGTATTCATGGTGCCGATGATGTATACATTGTCTGGTACGCCAAACGGCTTTTGAGAATATGGCAGTCGGGCCGTCATTCCCTCAGGCTTTCCAACGCGTTTGCTTTCTTCCAGCAGCGTGATCAACTCGCCAAAAATCTTGGAAATATTGCCACGGTTGATTTCGTCGATGATGAAAACATAATTCTTCTTTTCAGGTTGTACCAGTGTCGCAGTAGGACGGTGCTTCTCAATCAGCTGATATACATCCGTTAAAGAAATGTTGTTCAAACGATACACGGATGCCAACGTCATAGCGGTGCCGCCATTGAGAGACACAATGTTTTCCTGAATGCCTTTCACAATCCACTTCACCTTGCGCAGACGCTTGAGACGCGGATATTCATCATGCCATTCGTAATCGCCCGTTACCACACCGATGGCATCAATAGTGGATGCGCTGTAACAGGAGAAAACGATATCACCGATCTGCATATTGTTGATGAATGCGTTCAGCACCACGCGCCCACCATGCTTGGAGAAGTCGGTGGTATCGGTGATGATTTCGCCGTACTCATCCCATGCGATACGAATATGTCCCTTCTGCAGACACTCTGTGCGGATGGGATTATCACCCGTACCGTCCAGTGACACCTTCCAAATGGTAGGATTGTCGTTGATGCCATAGTCCGAAGTGCCCACATTTGTCGGACGTTCTGCACGCTCGCAGAAACGCTTGAAAATACCGCTCTGTACGCTGTAGCGCACATCGCCGCCGTTGTCTGTTTCATCTTCGACCGTTACTGTCGGACGAATGCCTTCAATGAATTCCTCATACCCGAAAGATTGGTGGAACGTCGTGAACTCGATGCGCCCCTGTTCTTTGTATTCGTTGTAGCGCTCAAGCACTGCGTTGTAATCTTCTTCAGTCACCGATGCCAGTGTGCGATTTTCAATGATCGCTACCGCGTAGATGACAGTGTGATATGTTTTACCTGTGCCGGGTGGTCCGTAGAGAATAGTATTCAAACGAACATCTGTCATAGGTTTCTCATCCTCCGTAACATAGGGAGAAATACCCGAAAGGTCGATCTCCTGCAGCGCTTCCATCAATTCAGGACGAATGCGGTAAGAATAATTGTTGCCGCCTTCAGCTCCTATCCAACGTCCTTGAAAGGGAATGATGTACACTCGGTCACGTTCATCGGTAGTATGTGTATCCAGATGAAAGTACTTTTTTGCACGCCTTCCGAAGCTGGCAGTACAGCCTACATACCGATTGTAGGTACCGCCGTATACATCTGCCAGTTTCTTGCAGGTGGCTTCTCCGCCCAGCAGCATCATGCCCTTCAGCATTTTCATAGGATCGGGATGATGCGGCAGTTCCACTTCAAGTATGTATTTCTTCCAATCATCCTTGGAAAGCTTCGGGTCAAACTCCTCGAGAGAAGGCCAGTACTCATCATCTGCAGGGGGCTGTGCAGGCTGAACCGCAGTTGTTGCGCGCCACGCAGCATTGGACAGTTCCACAAAATTCCTTATTGAACAATTGGGATGTTCCATAGCCGCTTTGCATTCATCGATAATTCTTGTGTATTCTACCGCTGAAGGAACCTTCTTGAGTTTTTCGCTTATGACAATATCGACAGGAGGGAAAGCCTGCCCCATAGCGAGATATTTTCTGTTCCTTTCATCCAGATTGATATAGGCATAGGGACGAATCCAAAAGAGGCCCATGGTGATGTTCCAGCGAATGATACTCTGTTTCAATACAGGATCATAATGAATCTCAAAATAGGATCGATCCTGCTCACTGGAATTGTCGGCATAATTCAAAGCGAAGCGGAACAGCTGCCACAGGTTATCTATGTCATGTTCGCCACGATGCGGGTCACCCTTGAACGCAAAGAAATATGCTCTCATGTTGTTCAGAACAGGTATTCCATCGAAGTCGGACGGTATCGCAGCCTTAATCCCGAACTCTTTGGCAATGGCCGTGATGATGCGAATACGATTCTCGTTGGAAATGCCCTTGTTGAAACAGCCAAAAACAGAGAACGGGTCCACATCATCCATGGGCTTATCTTTTTCTCTGAAAGGCGACGGCATACCAATACTCTGGAACATCTTGTTCAAACGTTCCAGCAGTTCATCGCGTTTATTGATGAAAGGCAGCAGCGCATCCGCGAATTCCATATAAAACGGCACCCATGTACCAGAGTGAACCGATTGTACTGCACCAGATTTATAGGCAATATAACGTTTCAGATGCGACGCCATATCGCTGCGGGACTTGATTTCCGCGGGATCAAGATCGTTACGCTTTTTATCGGCCTCAATCCTTGCCAACAAGTCAGCACATTGGTCGCGGCCATATTCTTCATTGATATCGACAGAATAGGTCCTTTCTGCACGGGCCAATCCGCTGCAATAGCTGCTGCCGCTTTTATCGCCGACATATGCATAAAACTGCTCTCGATCAAACATGACGGTTCCTCCTATGTATAAGGGGCTTCAATCTTTTTAGCTTCTGCAATTCCTATACTTATTCTGTAACAATTCCGTTTTTTCCTGTATTTCAGCAATGATCTGCTTACACCCCTTCACAGATATCCCTGCAGCCTTTCCCACCGCCAGCAAGTCCTTCGCGCTCGGATTCTTTCCGTTCCCATCAACGGTGGTCATGTGTTCACCGAAATAAGTGGTGCTCCAGGTAAGGTCATACGCTGGAGAAGGATGCCAGCAATCCTGCGCGTCATCATAAATCCAGGTGAAGTTCTTCGCGTGGTCATCGCGGTTGTGAGCAAACACATTGAAGCACATCCGGCGGAACATCTGCTCTGTATCAGTAGCATTGCTGCGGGAAAGGATACGGGTCAGCTTCATCAGCGTGTGATAGTCCATGGAGGCTGTGCGCCAGTCAGCTTCCAGAATAGCAGCGGCGGTAAGCATATGGCGACGTGCAGAACCGTCCCTGTCAAAGCGCCGCACAGCGAAGTAACCGCTGCACCGTTTGGAGGGCATCAGCTTTGTTTCTGGAACAATGATGCCGCAATCGGCAGCACAGTCCATGTACTCTTTTTCCATCAGGCCGGTGTCCGGCATGTCACCGGATACGGGGAACTTGATCACCCATTCATCGGTCATCACCTTGGGACGTGCACCGCCGGAGCTGCCGCCCATCTGGAACACATCGTCCAGATCGCTGATATCTTCACGGTTCAGAATGGCGTGGCATTTTGCTGACAGTTCATCCAGATCGGTGAGCTTTACATCCTGATGAATATCCCATGCAGGACGATAGGTTAGCGCACCCATTCCCGATTCGCCTACGATTGCCAGCCGTTCCAGGGGCGTCACACGGGATGCATCCAGCCGTCTGCTTTTCAGCATACGATCCACCAGCAAGCGCCCCCAAGCATCAGGCAAGCTGTCCGCAAATACGCCCCATAGGCCCTGAAAAGTAGTGGAGGTGGGAACGTAAACCTTCTGCTCAACGGGCAAAGAGAAGGGGCTGATGGCGAATCCGTCTTCCAGCCATCCATCGGAATAGGCAAAAGCTACCCGGTGATCAGCGGTCTCTGCCAATGTGCCCACATGACGGTCGTGTAGGTACACTTCCACTTTACGTTCGTTCACGGAGAACCTCCTCAATACTGCTGTACTCCACGTTGGTGAACAAGTTGCGAATTTCATCGGCACAATCAAGAGCGACACAAAGTTTGGTTAATGAGATCAGCGAGATCTGTCCGCTGGTTTCAAAACGCTTGATGCTGCCATAGCTGACATTGCTTTTTTCGCTGAGTTCCTGCTGCGACAGCTTGCGCCGTTTGCGGATGCGACTCAAACGCTGTGCCAAGGCCAAATTGATTTCTTCCGGGGTTTCCCATACAAAACTCATAAAATCCTCCGGTAGATAAAATATGATCTGCTACTTCTCTATTATCTGATGATAGATAAAATATTATCCATATCAAATATAGCACATTTCTTCTGAATCATCAAGTGGTATTTGCTTGATGCTTACCTTTTTCTCTAATAGCATTTGATTTTGAGCAAGAGACTTTCGCATCCTATTGCGAAAGTCTCTTGCTCAATTGGTAAATTGGTTGTATAATAATGTCGATGTTTATACCCGGAGGTCGAAACACATGGCAATTTCATATAATAAGCTTTGGAAACTGCTTATCGATAAGAAAATGAGTAAGGCTGATCTGCGGAAAGCAGCCGGTATCGCTCCTAACACGATGACTCGTCTGCGCAGAGATGAGGAAGTGACACTGTCGGTGCTCAACAAAATTTGTACGACTCTTGAAGTTGATATTGGAGATATCATGGAGTTCCTACCGGAGGAAGGTGAAGCGTAATGACGCCCGAACAGAAAGCTCGCGAGATCATAGACAAAAAACTCAACCAGGCTGGTTGGGTCATACAGGATATGAAGCAGCTCAATCTGTTCGCCGGGTTGGGCGTCGCGGTGCGCGAGTTTCCCACCAGCACCGGCCCTGTAGATTATGCTCTGTTTGTCGATGGGCTTCCCGTGGGTATTGTTGAAGCCAAGAAAGACGACGCTGGCGAAAACATCACTGCTGTAGAAGATCAGTCCAGCCGTTATGCAAACAGCACATTCAAATGGATTAAGAGCGATTATCGCATCCGCTTCGCTTATGAAGCCACCAGCAAGCTGACCCGTTTTACTGATTACAACGATATCAAGTATCGGTCCCGCACGGTATTCCATTTTCATCAGCCACAGGAGCTTCAGCGCTTGCTGAAACAGGGTGATACTGTCCGCAACCGCATGAAGCAGTTCCCTGCTTTTGATACGACCGGCTTCCGCAAATGCCAGATCACAGCCATTGGGAATTTGGAGCAGTCTTTCGCTGCCAACAGACCGAAAGCGCTTATTCAGATGGCAACAGGCGCAGGCAAAACCTTTACCGCTATCACGGCTGTTTATCGTCTGCTAAAACACGCCAATGTCAATCGTGTTCTTTTTCTGGTTGATACCAAGGGCTTGGGTGAGCAGGCTGAGCGTGAGTTCCTGGCCTACCGTCCTAATGATGACAACCGCTCTTTCTCAGAGATTTACGGCGTACGCCGTTTGAAGTCTTCCTTCATTCCTGATTCTGCCCAGGTCTGTATCAGCACCATTCAGCGCATGTACTCCATCCTTAGTGGAGAAGTGCTGGACGAATCTGGCGAAGAGACATCTGCTTTTGAAAACCCGTCCATGGACAGGCAGGCCCCTAAGGAAGTGCTGTACAACGAAAAGTATCCGCCGGAGTTTTTCGATGTGATCATCATCGATGAATGCCACCGTTCTATCTACAACGTATGGAAGCAGGTGCTGGAATATTTCGATGCCTTCCTGATCGGCCTGACTGCCACGCCGGACAAGCGTACTTTTGCGTTCTTTGATCAAAACATCGTCAGCGAGTATTCCAGAGAACAGGCCATTATTGATAACGTCAACGTAGGCGAAGATATTTTCCTGATTGAAACCGAGGTTGGCAAGCAAGGTGCTACCATCCTCAAACAGATGGTGGAATACCGCAACCGCCTGTCCCGTGCAAAGCGCTGGGAGCAGTTGGATGAGGATGTAAACTACCGCCCCTCCCAGCTTGACAGGGACATTGTAAACCCAACTCAAATCCGCACAGTCATCCGTGCTTTTAAGGAGCATCTGTTTACCTCTCTGTTCCCGCGCCGCAAGGAAGTGCCGAAGACCTTGATTTTTGCCAAGACGGACAGCCATGCGGATGATATTATTCAGATCGTTCGTGAAGAATTTGGTGAGGGCAACAAGTTCTGCCAAAAGGTCACTTATGCAGCGGAAAATCCCGAATCCGTGCTCAGTTCCTTCCGTAATGACTACGATCCCCGCATTGCCGTTACGGTTGATATGATTGCTACCGGCACGGATGTAAAGCCCATCGAATGCCTGATTTTCATGCGTGACGTGCGCAGCAAGAACTATTTTGAGCAAATGAAGGGCCGCGGCACCCGCACGCTGGGCAAGGATGACCTGCAAAAGGTGTCCCCCTCTGCCACGGAAAACAAGGATCACTTTGTGATCGTGGATGCTGTGGGCGTCACCAAGTCCAAGAAATCCGATACCCGTACCTTGGAGCGCAAGCCCTCTGTCAGCCTGAAAGAGCTGATGATGAACGTAGCCCTTGGCGCACGGGATGAGGACACCTTAACCTCACTGGCCAGCCGTATGATCCGCCTGAACAGCCAGATGACAGCTGCCGAGCGTAAATCCTTCCATGAGCATGTGGGCGTACCCGCTGGCACGCTTGCGGAAAAACTGCTGAACGCTTTTGATGAAGATGTTCTCACATCCAAAGCAAGGGCGCAGTTTGCCTGTGACGAGCCTGCGCCGGAGCAATATACGCAGGTGCAAAAGGAAAGCATCACCGAGGCTGTGAAGCCCTTCCATAACCCGGAAGTCCGCGACTTCATCGAGAACATCCGCCGGAGCCACGAACAGATCATCGACAACACCAATATCGACGCCGTGACCTTTGCAGGCTTTGATACGCAGCAGGAGGCCAATGCCGACCGGGTGATTCAGGCCTTCCGGGAGTTCATTGAGGCCAACAAGGACGAGATCATCGCGCTGCGGATCATCTACAGTCAGACCTATAAGGATCGCCCCATGGTGATCGA
>SVGW01000107.1 GCA_015056125.1 Clostridiales bacterium
CTCTACGACCATCTGCTTGAACTCCCCAGTATATCGTTTATTCGGTACTCCCTTTGGCATAGAAAAACACCCCATTTCTTAGTACAAGTATTTTACCATACTTGTCTAACAAATGGGGTGCAGTTCAAAATGCAGGCGGCGTTTTCATTCGCTGAATTACTTCTTCTGCTGAGTGGGGCCGTAGTTGGCAGCGCCAGTGTAGGGCACGTCTTCAGGAGAGGGTAGCACCTGGGGCTTGCTCAGATCCCGCTGGAACAGGCGCAGATGCTCGCCGTAGGGCAGGATCTCGATCACATCACAGCCGCGCCATACCACATCGTAATCCCGGCCGGCGGTGTGTTCCTTCTTCACGACCGTGCGGATGGGATGGCGAAGCTCCGCCTTATCGCCCTTCTTGAGGCCCTTGAGCACGATCAGGCCATTTTCTTCCGCAAATTCCACCGGCTTGCCATTCACATAGGTTTTCACCTGCTTGCCCATCCAATCGTAACGGCGGAAAGCCACGCTGCCATCCACCTTCAATTTCAGGGCCATCTTGCCATGATCGGGATACTGCATGGTGAGCTTATATTCCTTGGCGTCCTTATCCACAGGGATATTCACGATGAACATATCATTTTCCTTGGTCACCGCCAGATCCCAGGCCAGCTTCAGCGCCGTAGGGGCCATGCCCACGCAGCAGCCGGCAATGGAGCGGAACTTCGCCAGGGAAATGCTGTTGGGCAGGGAACCACCGGTAAAGCCGCCGATCATGCGCTTGTCGATATCCTTATAGGTGATGCCGTTTTCATGGTCATCGGGAAGGGTGTTATCCACCGTCACATAGGTGGCGCTAGAAATCTGGTTTTCCACCA
The DNA here is from genome assembly GCA_015056125.1 of Clostridiales bacterium. GTDB lineage: Bacteria > Bacillota > Clostridia > Christensenellales > Aristaeellaceae > RUG563. The sequence continues at coordinate 855 of SVGW01000107.1, forward strand.
TCTGATTGCGGATGAAGAGGTTGATATCATTCCAGTATTCCGGATAGCCCAGCTGAATCAGCTCCCAGGCACACAGGATCATATCCCGGATGCAGCAGGTTTCGCAATGCTCTTCATCCATGGGATGCCACTGGGCATATTCGGGCACCCAGCCAAAGGAAGAGGACATGGAGCGAATGTAATCATAGATGCCCTTGGCAGCGGTCACATAGCGCTCTTCCTTCACCACTCGGCCCAGGCGCGCCAGGCCAATGGCCACCCAGCCGGCAGAATGCACATGGCCAAAGAATTCCATCTTATAGTTGAAATAGCGGGAGGGGCCCAGCAGGAAATTGGCCATGCCCCGGGCCAGATCCAGGGCCACTTCATCGCCCTTGATTTCATAGCGCTCCACCAGTGCCAGCAGCATGATGCTGTTGCGGATGGATTGCTCGCCCCGGCCGGTGTGGCGGGTCATATCAAAGCCGCCATCCTGAAGATACACATCGTTGGGGAATTCATAGATAGGCTCGGTTTCATAGAAATCGCCGGACCAGAAGGTGCGCACCTTGCGTTCATGCACCAGAGAACGCATGCCCCGGATCAGATTGGAAATGCGGCCTTCGATTTCCTCATCATCGGGATACTTGCGGCTCAGCCGGTTCAAAGCGGGCAGAATATAGCCCATTTCGTGGAAAGAGGAATGCATGGTATGGGTCCAGGGATATTTATTGTGGAAGCGCAGGCCATGCTCACCCCAGTTGGAAAGCAGAAATTTTTTGAAGGATTCCAGAATTTCTTCGCCTTCCTTGGTATCCAGCATATACTGCACATCTTCCAACCCTTCATACCAGGAGCCTACCAGCTCGGCATCGTCCACCCGGCAATGGGCGGCTTCGGCGGGCTTCTTATTGGGCAGGATCAGCCAGTAGGGCAGATTCCCTTCATGGGGATCCACCATGGTGGTGATATAGTTCAAGGAGCGGGATGCGCATTCCAGCAGATCAAAGTGCTTGTAGCGATTCATGGGAGAGCACCTTCCTTTTGCATAGTTTTCTCTATCATATTGTACCTGTTTCTTTAAAAAAAAGAAAGCCCCCATCATAAAAACATGCCAAATCTCAGAAAAAAATTATGAAATACACGCTTTCAGACTGTCAAAAAACCCCTGGGATGCGTCGAAGGGCCGCTGCCCTTCGACTGAAATCCGCAGCCGGCGACATGTGCGGCGGCGAGGAGCGGAAGTATTCCGCTTCCTATATCAATTTACGGCCGCAAAAATAGGCTTTCCATCCCTTTTTCACAGGGCTGGAAAGCCATTTTTGCAGTAAATGTGATGGATCGAATGGAAGACTGCTTTAGCTGACTTCCATTCGCAGTTTGTCGAAAATACTTTTTCGACAAACTGGCTTTTTTTACCCTTTTTTTCTTTTCTTTCCCCTGGGCTTTATTTTTTCGCTTGCAGAAAAGCGAAAAAACAGATATACTATCCTTGATAGGCAACGCAAGGAGGTAATACCTGTGCGCACCAAACGGAAAGTAAATATTGCCAGCATGTGGGTGATCGTTATTTTTACCATGATTGCTTGCACACTTGTGGCCCTTTTTATGCTGGTATATCATTCCATTCTTCAGGAAGAATTACACGATACCCTGCGGGATCAGGTGGCTGTATTGGCCGACCACGCAGATGTGCAAATCGTAGATACGATGGATGCTCAGGCCGTGCAGCGCATTGCCTCCAAAGACGCTTCCACTTCCTATATTTCCACAATCGCCGCCAGCGAGTACCCCGATGCTACGGACATCCGGGGCCTGATTACACATTTAGCAGAGGTGAATGCGCTGCTTGATCAGGCGGACAGGATCGAAATGTACTTCCCCAAATCCGGCATGATCGCGGGCACTCAGGGCGTATATTTTCTCAATGATAAGAAATATACCACCCAGGAAACCCCTTATGATTTTCTGCTGGAAATCGATGCAGGGGATTCCGTATGGATGCGTCGCCTGGTTCTTTTCAATAATACCGAAACCCTCTACATCTCCTTTGTACGCCCCTATCCCGGCGTATATGACAGTGGGGAGGAACCTCAGTTGGTTCTTTCCATTAAGGAAGAAACCTTCCATACCCTGCTTCGCAAATCCCTGCGTACCCTGGATGAAAAAGATTTGATCTTCCTCACCGACAAAAACGGAAAAATATGGACTGCTTCCGATTCTGCTTTAATCAATACCGTTCTGCCCACGGTGGAATCCTCCTTCCAGCCCTGCACATTGCAAAACGGCAGCCGTGTGATTTATGTAGAGGCGGCTTCTGTAAGCGGACAATGGTCCTACGTGCTCACCCATCCAACTTCCGGGCGCTTTACCGGCTATGACAGCATCTTTTCCCTCTGGGCCATCGTATGCCTGGTGTTGCTGGTGGTAGGGCTGATTCTGGTGCTTTCTGTGATGATGAAGCATTACTTGCGGCCCATGAACCGATTGATCGATCATTTTTCTATTCCTGTTCCGGAGAATGAAGGGAAGCATCTCTCCTCTCCAGGGGATCGTTTTATTCGGATTGAAACGGCCCTTAGCGATTTGAACAAAATGCGCCAGGATCAGGAAAATTTTCTTTCCCAAAATCAACCCCTGCTCCGGGAAAGCTGGCTCAATTGCTTTATCCGCGGAGAAGCCCACTATCAGGGGCCCCAGCCCCAGCTGGATATTTTCTTCCCCTATCCTTATTACCAGGCCGTGATTACCGCTCCTGCTGTATCCGAAGAAGAACAAAAATGTATCCTTTCCCATTTTTCTTTGGATGGCTGGAAGGTATATGCATTTGAAAGCCGGGAAAAGGAAAGCGTATTTTTATTTAATCATGGCTTTGAGGCAGATGCGCTGCCCCAACGGCTTGAAATGCTTTCCCAGCAGCTTAGCAGCATGAACAGCGCCTTGGTATTCGGCGTGGGCATTCTGGCGCAAACAGAGGCTCTCACCCCTGCCAGCTTCCGCTGCGCCCGGCGCGCTCTGGCTGCCCGATATTTTGAAAAGAATCAGCGCGTATCCGTATTTGATCCCGATGCCCCTCATGCCGAATACGAAAGCGCCATGACTCAGGTGATCTCCCAGCTCAACGAGCTTACCGGTCTCATCCGCCATCAATCGGCTGAGGAAGTGAATCAGGCCATCGATTCCATCGTGACCCAGCTCAAAGAAAGCGCACCCTACCCCAATGTGATGCGCAGCATCATGCTCTTGGCCGCCATGTTTTTAAGTAAAGTGGTCTATGATATGAAGGGTTCGCCGGAATCGGTATACGGTGAAAATCTCACCGATGCTTACTACCACATTGAGGGCATCAGCGAATTCTCCCAGCGCCTAAAGCAGGATAGCGCCCGCCTGAGCCAGTTCCTCACCCGGGAAACCAGCGCCAGCAACCGTTCGGTCGTGCAGTATGCCATCCATCATATCCGCAATGCCCCTCCCTCCAATCTGTCCATCCAGTCCATTGCCGATGCTTTGAGCATCAGCACCGGGCATTTGAGCCGCATGTTTCATCTGGAAACAGGACGCAAGCTGGTGGATTATCTTCAGGAGGTGCGCATGGAGCATGCGGCCCGGCTGCTTGCCGAGGGGGAAATGAGCAATGAAGAAATCTGCGAGCACATTGGCTACAGCCGGCTCCAGTACTTCTCCTCCAAGTTTAAGGAGCATTACGGCCTCACCTTAAATGAATACCGCCGCAAGGTGCAATATGAAAAAAATAGTCAGGAGTGAGCGCATGAACCCTTCTATCCCCTCTCCCAAACAGCTTGAATTTCTGAATTGGGAATTTGGCGTTTTTTTTCACTTTGGCATCCGCAGCTTTTTTAAGGGGCACAAGGATTGGGATGGCAAGCCCATGCCCGCCGAGCAATTCAACCCGGATCAGCTGGATTGCGGCCAGTGGATTTCCACAGCGGCACAGGCTGGGGCCAAGTATGCTATTTTGGTATGCAAGCATCACGATGGCTTTGCCAATTGGCCCTCCAAGTATTCCGATTACTCCGTGGCCCAAGCTCCCTGGAAAAATGGCCAGGGCGATGTGGTGAAAGAATTTGTGGAGGCTTGCCGGAAATACAGCCTGAAGGTAGGATTGTATTATTCTCCGGCCCAGTGGGGCGGCAAGGTAAGCTTTACGGATGATCAGGAATATGATGATTATTTCATTCACCAGATCAGCGAATTGCTCTCCAACTACGGCAAGATTGATTATCTTTGGTTTGACGGCTGCGGCTCCGAAAACCATGAATACGATAAGGAGCGCATTGTGGGCGCGATCCGTTCCCTGCAGCCGGAAATTCTGATCTTTTCCATGTGGGATCCGGATACCTGCTGGGTGGGTAATGAGGACGGTTACGCCCCCATGCCCAATCTCAACGCCCGCACCGCCACCAACTTTTCCATCATGACCTCCCGCCTGGAGCAATTGGACGGCGAATGCTTCCTCCCTGCGGAATGCGATTGCAAAATGCGCAGCGCCTGGTTTGACTGCGAAGAAAACGAGCCTACCATAAAAAACGTGGATGAGCTCATGGGCATGTATGAAATGAGCGTGGGCCGGGGCGCTAATCTGCTTTTGAATATCGGCCCTGATCGCCATGGGCTGCTGCCTGAAAAGGATGCTAAGCGCCTCTTGGAATTTGGCGAAGCCATTCGCCGGCGCTACGGAACGCCTCTCCCCTTCTCTTCCGTTGAAAAAACGGAGCAGGGAACCTATATGATTCAGCATGCGGGCCATACCCAGGCATTCACCCACGATATCACAGCCCAGCCCCTGGTGAACCGGGTGATGATGAGGGAGGATATCACAAAAGGCGAGGCCGTCACTGCCTTCCGCATTTATGCCGCGCTGCCCGGTTATCAGAGCAAGCGGGTGTGCGTCTATAAGGGCGACACCATTGGGCATAAGGCCATCTGCGTATTCCCTGCCATCCGCACGGGTAAAATTGAGATCGAAATTGAAAGCAGCAGGCAGGAGCCCGTGATCGCAGATATCACAGCCTATTACGCCGAATAAATTATTATATAAAAGAACCGGCCTTTGGCAAGGTTAGTAAACCAGTGAAAGCCAAGCTGTAAAATACAGCCTGGCTCAGACTGTCAAAAAACCCCTGGGATGCGTCGAAGGGCCGTATTCCGCGAGCTCAAAGGTCGCCTTGTTTCCTACCGGTCGCAATTCTCCCTTTCGCTCGATTCCTCCGCTTCGCTGTATCCGCCACAGGCGGCGCTTCAGCTTCGTCACCCTTCGACTGAAATCCGCAGCCGGCGACATGTGCGGCGGCGAGGG